>NZ_JAMXSP010000030.1:0-30419 GCF_025457485.1 Hallella absiana | reverse complement strand
TGCTTGTACCGTTCAAGGAGACTCTTGTACTTGTCTTTGCTTGCCATATTCATAATAATTTGTGCGCGCAAAGGTACAGACTTTTAAGCGAGGCTGAAATACGGTAATGCCGAGACGCTTACGAAAAAGCTGCTTTTTAAGCAAGAAACGATGTAAAGGATATTCAAGTCATAGGCCGTCAGACAATTATATATCACTGACAAAAATCGGGAAATCAGGCTCAAGACCACACCTGCTCGCAAAAATCGCGTTCTCGCGCCCGTTTTTTTGTCAGTTTATCCAACAATCGCTATTCTCCTTTGCAACCGCCCCTGTTCATAACACCTCCATTACGCACAAAGCCCCACACTGACTCAGTCCGAAAACATCAGTGTGAGGCCCTGATTTCTATCGCCATGCGATGCTCGTTTCAGTCTCTTCTCATGTCCTTGATGAAAGTGACAGTTTGCGCGATCACTGCGACAGAAGCCGTTACGACAATCATAATCGTTACCATCTCTAAATTTTCCTTCCTATTATATCCTTTTTACTTTTTTACAATGCAAAGGTATTGCCAAATATTGAAAGACGGTCTGTCTCCCCTTCTCTTTCTTGCTTTTACACTTGAAAAAGTTGACACACGTCAAGACCCCAGATTTACCTCAATCGTAAACATCAACAAACAAAAACGCCCGGGGCAAATAGCCTCGGGCGTATTCTCTCATTTTTCAGTTCGAGCTAACGATTACTTAGCCTGAGCAGCAGTTGTGTCTGCAGGAGCTGCAGCAGAGTCTGTAGCAGCGCTGTCTGTTGTGTCAGCAACAGCTGTTGTGTCAGAGTCAGTTGCAGGAGCAGCGCTCTGGTTCTTATTACCACAAGATGCGAAAGACATAGCTGCGATAGCTACGAACATAAAAACTAATTTCTTCATTTTCTTTGCTTTTTAAATCTGTAAAACAATCATTTGTTTATTAACAACGCTGCAAAGGTACGCATTTTTTCAATACGTTGTTCTTTTTTTAGCAACTTTTTTATGCGCCTCGTGTAACTTTTTTAAAACAAGCTGATAACCAGATACTTGCAGACTGCAAACAAAAGTTAACCTCAAAGCTTTCTTTCTTGGTTCTCCGCTCCTCCCGACTTTCCGCGCAGTCATTCGCTCGGCGTCTACCTGCTCCGATGATGCCTACAGCCCAGCAGAGCTCGCCGGCAGAGAGTCTCTTCCCCTGCCAGACAGCTGCTTCGCCGTGCGGCACTCTCAATCATAAGGCACCAGCGGCGCATTACAGGTAGTCTTTGGGCAGCACGTCGAACTGTTTCTTGAAGCAGCGCGAGAAGTATTTCGGCGTGTTGAAGCCTACGCGCGCCGCAAGGTCCACGATGGTGATCGAAGGTTCTGCACGCAGGAGCTTCGCAGCCTCATCGAGACGGATGCTGTTGACAAACTCCACGATGGTCTTGCCCGTGAGCGCGTGCACCTTATTATAGAGAGTCGACGAGCTGACGAGCATCTCCTTGGCGAAGGCCTCGCGGTCGAATGCCGTGTCATCGAGATGGTCCAGCACGATCTGCGTGGCCCGCACCATGAAAGCCTTGTCGGGATCGCTGCCCGAGGGCGCCTTTGTCTCGGCATGTTGTTGGAGTATGGCTTCCTGCCGGACGTTGTTTCTGACCTTTTGCCGGTTGGCGATGAGCATGTCGGCACGCAGCGTGAGTTCCTCAAACGAGAACGGCTTCGTGATGTAAGCGTCCGCACCGATGGCATAGCCCTCGTTCTCGTCTTCCTGCCGGTCCTTGGCGGTGAGCAGGATGACGGGCAGCTGCCAGAAGCTTTGGTCGTTTTTGATCCGCCGCGTGAGCTCAATGCCATCCATGACAGGCATCATCACGTCGGTGATCACAATGTCGAGCCGCTCTTTCTGTATCGTGTTCCACGCCTGCTTGCCGTTTTTCGCCGTGATCACCCGGTAGTGCTTGCTGAGCGCCTGCTTCATCAGCTCCAGCAGGTCGGCGTTGTCTTCCACGACGAGCATGGCGGGCACGTTGGCTTTGACCACGACACGCTCCTCGCGGATGCCTGGCCCGGTCTCGTTATTGTTCGTGAGATAGCGCATCGTCTCGCTGTCCACCTCCTTGCTGATCACCGAGCTGTCGATCTCCTGGGAGGGGTATGCCTTTTTGTTTACGGGTATTGTCACGGTGAACGTTGTGCCCACGCCCTTGCAGCTCTTGCAGTGGATCGTGCCGTGATGGAGCACCACAAGTTCGTGGACGAGTGCCAGGCCTATGCCCGTGCCTCCGGTGTTCTGTCGTCGGTAGTCGCCGTCGAAGAATCGGGTGTAGAGATGGCTGAGCTGCTGCTTGTCCATGCCGATACCATTATCCTTCACACTGATGACGGCTTCCTGCTCTTTGATGTCGAGCGAGAGAAGGATATGTCCGTCGTTGCGGTTGTATTTGATGGCGTTGGAGAGCAGGTTGTAGAGGATCTTGTCGAGCTTGTCGGTATCGAACCATGCAGTAGCCTCCTTATCCGGCAGAGCAGTCTCAAGGCTGATGCGTTTCTGCTCAGCCATGGGCCTGATCTCTTCCACCACGTTGCCGATGAACGCGGCGAGGTCGCCACGGCTCACCTTCAGCCGCAGCTGTCCGGCCTGGCTCTTGCGTACCTCGAGTATCTGTGTCAAGAGGCGTTTGGTGCGCTGGATGTTGTTGTCGATGACTCCATATTCGTCCTCATATTGCGGTGCCATTGATCTCAGCTTGTAGATCGTGGCATAGATGACCGTCAGCGGCGTGAGCAGTTCGTGTGTGATATTGGTCAGCATCACGCCCATGCGCAGCCGGTTTTGCGTGCGCAGGTGCTCACGATACCAGTGTATCGTGGCGAAGGTCGCCGCACAGAGGAGTACTATATATATAAGGTATGCCCACCACGACGCATACCACGGCGGCAGCACTCTGACGGTGACGCGATAGTCCATCTCCTGCCATTGCCCGTTGCTGCCCGCGGCACGTACGCGCAGATGGTATGTACCCGAGGGCAGGTTTTGATACGTCGCACTGTGACTGCCGCCTGCGCAGTATTTCCAGTCGTCGTCATAGCCTTCGAGCATATAGGAGTAGAGGTTCTTCTTGGCATTGCCGTAGGAGAGCAGCGCGAAATCAAAGCTGATCTTCTTCACCGACGTGGGCAGTGTGACGCGACGCGTAAACGACGGCGACTCTCGGGAGATGCGCTGCCGCAGCGTGCTGTCGGTCATCTGTCGCCACGGCTCATCGTTGACGACGATGTCGGTGATGATCAGCCGGTAGTTTTTCGGCTGATTCTTAGCCATGGTGGATGGGTCAAAGGCGATGAAGCCCTGCCGGCTGCCGAGATAGATTTCCCTGCCGAAAGCAGCGATGCTGTTTTCCGAGAACAGCAGGTCGCCGAGTCCGTCCTCACGCGTGTAGTAGTTGACATCCGTCGGCTTGCAGTCCTTGTCGAGGCAAAGGCGGATGAGACCATGGTCGGACGTCAGCCACAGGTCACCCCCACCGTCCTGAGCGATGGCGAGGACACGGTCGCCAGCGAGGTGATAGTCGCGGTTTTTAGCCTCAAAGCGGTCACCGGCAGCATTGTAGAGGAAGAGACCGCCGCTGTTGGAGATCGCCCACAGCCGTCCCTCGCGGTCTTGCAGGCAGTTGGTGGCGTCGTCGACGGCAAAGTTGCCCTGTTGCGGCGCGTACTGCCTCACGCTCATACGGGCATGGCGGCCGTCGGGCTTCACCACGCAGATGATGCCCTCGTTGTCGGTAGCCAGCCAGATGTTGCCCTGCCGGTCCTCGCTGATGCCACGGATATCGCAGTTCGAAAGGTCGCGGCTGCCTTGCCGGAGCGTGACCTGAGAGCCGCGGCCGTCGGGCAGCACCATGCTCAGACCACTGTGCTGTCCGATCCAAAGAACGTGTCGGCTTGACTCGAATATCGTGTTGACGAAATTCTCCTTCAACCATGGCGAGTTGCTCATGTCGAGCACCTCTGCCTCGCCCTGCGCCTTCTTGACGATAATGCCGTAGTTGTTGTCAGCAAACCACAGGTCACCGTTGCTCCGCCGGATGATACCCGAGAAGCTCGTGGTCAACGCGCTCGCCGGAATATTGCCGAAGCCGGGAATGTCGCGGTTGAGCCGCGTGGTGCCCGTCCGGCAGTCATAGCGTGCGATGCCATAGGGGTTGAGCCCTAACCAAAACGTATTGCCGTCGGGCGTATAGAGCGAGCTGACAAAGTTGACGGGAAAAGACTGCTGTCCCATATCCAGGTTATAGCAGCGGAATGGCGTCCGGTCGAATGTCGTCTGTATGACTCCATTGTTTTGTGTGAGCACCCAGATGTTGCCGCTGAGATCCGTGGCGATGCTGTTGCTGTAGTTCAGACTTGTGCCGTCGATGTTGGAAATTCGTTGCCATTGCGCCATGTCGTCGTTGATGTTGAGCATGCAGATACCCTCGCGTGTGGCAGCCCAGAGGTTGTGAGTGACCGGATCTTCCACAATGCTGAGGAAGATGTCGAAGTTGCCGGTGGTGAAAGGATAAACCTTCACCGCAGGATGGCGGACATCATCGGGATTGTCTACGCGCGCCACGCCGCATCCCCAAGAGCCCACCCAAAGGCGTCCGCGGTGGTCATAGCAGAGCGAGTAGGCCGAGTGGACGGCGTTGAGGGCAGGATAGCGCAGAAAAGTATGCGTGCCACGGCGCAGGCGCAGGAGGTCTGCCGCCCACGTGCCGACGATCAGGTCGCCGTTGGGAGCCTGCACCATGCTCTTCACGCTGTAGCCCGTCAGCCTTGTCTTTTTCCCGTCAGGTGTGATGAGCCACGAGTTCTTATTATTATAGGTGTGGAATCGCTGTGTCTTCTCGTCAAAGACCGACAGTCCGCCGTCGGTACCCACCCACAGCCGGCCCTGCGGATCGACATAGAGCGTGTAGATGATACGCTGGTTCTCGTCGGGCAGATGAAAGGTAGTGACCTGTCCGGTGCGCAGGTCGAAGCGCTGCAGCCCGTTGCGCGTGCCCACCCACAGCCTGTCGTGCTTGTCCTCGGCGAGAGATCGCACGGTGTTGTTGGGCAGCAGATGTGGTGAGTAGGCATCCGACCGGTAGGTCCTCACCTGATACCCGTCGTAGCTCTTGAGTCCATTGTTGGTGCCGATCCACAGCACGCCGCGATGGTCAAACATCATGCAGTAGGCATTCTCCGAGGGAGAGAGCAGCAGGGGAGGAAAACTGCGGAGAGAGAATGCCGCAAGGCTCCGGTAGCAACAGAGCATGCCCAGTGCGATGAGAATAATATATTTCTTTGTGAAGCTTTTCATGTGATTGCAAAGTTAAACATTTATTAATAAAGAGACAACGAAATATCATGATTTCTTCCCTATCGTTGTTGTTTTGTTCCCTATTTACAAAACTAATCATGCTAATTTTGCAACATACCAAATCATTCATTAAACCTAAATTATATGCAAAGACTCTACAAGACATTGTGGGTGTGTGCCTTTCTGGGCCTCACCGCGTCTGCCAACGCTCAGACTGACGTGACAAGTCAGTACTTGAAGAATGCAGACTTCGAAGGGAACTATACGATCCATACGGAGTATAGCAAGAATGTCGCCAAGGACCATCGAGCCATCTATCAGACTCAGGACTGGGATGTCGTCTATGAGAATGGAGACAAGAACGACTACTCTGTGCTGAAGGAAGGCGACCTTCTCTATTCCGCCAGCTTCAAAGGTAATTTCATTAACCTTGATGAGAAGAAGTTTGGCAAGCAGGCTTATCGTGTGCGTTTCCGTTGGGGCAATGCCGAATTGCTGAAGTTGCAGCAAAGCGTCACCTTGCCTGCAGGTGCTTATGAACTTTCTGCCGATATCATTGGCAATGATAAGGGTAAAATGCATATCTTTGCGGGAAAGACAAAGTCTATCGGTAATGTCACTGACAGCAAATGGAAAAACGTCAGCGTGACTTTCCGCTCTGACGGCACGACACCAATAATGCTTGGAGTGGCTTTCGAGCGTTCGAAAGATGACCAGCAAAATGGTGTCGACAACTTCAAGTTGACAGCCGTCATTGATAAGACAGCTCTCAATGCCGCTATCGCAAACGCCACCACAGCCAATGCAACGCTCAACGATGGCGACTTGCAGACTGCCGTCGCTACGGCTCAGACGCTGGCTGACAGCAATGACGCAACACAGGAGGCTGTCGACGAAGCCGTGAAGACTCTTGCCCAGGCTGTCAAGACAGCATCCACGAAAGACGGTGCCAACGTCACCTACCTGCTGACAAATCCTTCTTTCGAGGATGGTGACACGGGATGGTCTCACGACAACGGATCTGATACCAAGGTGAAGACATTTGCTGCCGACGAAGACAAGACGGGTTGCGACGGCGAGTATTACTTCAACGCTTACGACTATAACAACACGAAGAACAAGAAACGCTATGTCAGTCAGACTGTCAAGGGGCTCGCTGCCGGATACTATCAGGTGAAGGCAGCCGTGCAGATACCTTCCGCAGCTCAGGTGATGCTCAAAGTCGGTGACGGCGAAGAGCAACAGTTGGCCGCTTCCGCTGAGCATCCTTATACTACAGTGGAAAGCAATTTAGTCGCTGTGGACGAAGGTGCTTCGCTGACGATACAGGTCAGTACGGAGGGGGATGGCGACAAGGCATGGTTCCGTGCCGATCATTTCCAGCTCGTCTATACCACGTTGGAGACGGGTGCTAAAGCTGGTTATGCCGACTTGGTTAAGGAAGCGAAAGCCTTGCTCAGCCCTGTTCTCGGCGAGGGCGAGAAAGATGCTTATGAGCATGTGACGGGCGTGGAGCGCCAAAACTTACAGCAACTGGTCGACAAGGAGGTCACTTCCGGTTTCTATGCAACCACAGAGACTTTGACAGCAGCCATCCAGGCTTTCCGCGAAGCCAAGAGCAGCTATGATGCTTTCGTACTTGCCAAGACTGCTGAAACAACAGAGTTGCCTTATGCCCTTGCTGACATGCTGACTGCCTTTGAGAATGCCAAGCAAGCCGGGGAGCCTTCAAGTGCTGAAGACGCAACTGCTAAGGCAAACGCTATCTACTCGGCACTGAGAGCCTATGTAGAAAGTAATGGCATTGCGGAAGCCGTGGAGGGTACCGAAGATCTGACGAGCTCGATAGCGAATCCTTCCTTCACTAAAAATATAGACGGGTGGACCTACTCTCAAACAGGTGGCACGCTCGGCTGGAAAAACAATGAACCATATACGCTGGCAGACGGCTCTAACGGCGGCTATTTCGATTACTACAACGGCACTGCCAACAATCAGGAAGTGACCACCGAAGTCTATGATCTCAGCAAGGGTGACTATCTTCTCACGGTCTGTGCCCGCGCTCAGCAAGGCTTTACTAATTTCTCAATGAGCGTATGTCTGGTCAACGATAATGATGAACTGACGACAGACATCGCAAAGACGGCTTTGCCTGCTGTCGGCAACGAAGGCGGTGTGTTTGGATACGGATGGAACGATACAAGCCTGAAGTTTACCTTGGATAAGGATCAGTTGATTGGCATCAAAGTGGCCAATGGTCCTGTGGACGGAAAGAATGTCGCCGGATGGTACAGCTTCTCACGGGTCAGACTGGTGAAGATCGGCGATGGTACGGCAACGGGCATTGCTTTGCCTACGGCTCGGCACGGAGAAACGGAGACGCTGTATAACCTTGCCGGTCAACGAGTGGACAAAGACTATCGTGGCCTGGTGATCAAGAATGGCAAGAAAATCATCATCAAATAATTAAATCAGGTTGGTGGCATCGTGCCACCAACCGCTTTCATCACACCTTATTATTATATACCATGAAGAAAATCCTTTTACTGGCGCTGTCACTGGCGGCAGCAGTGGGCATATACGCTCAAGGAACTGACGAGGCTATCGCTAATGCCTATCCTGGATATGAGCTGATCTTTCACGATGAGTTCGATTACACAGGACTTCCAAAAGATGAATATTGGGGCTATGACCAAGGCCACCGCAACAATGAAGCCCAAGGCTATACGTACAAGACACGCAAGAACGCCAATGTGAAAGATGGCAACCTGGTCATCTCTGCTTATAAGGAGAATACGACGGTCAACGGCAAGAGCTATCAATATTCTTCTGCCTCTCTCGTCAGCAAGGTAAAGCAGGATCCCAGTCAGAACCGTGCCGGTTGGAAGTATGTGAGAATAGAAGTTCGTGCCAAAATTCCATGCGCATTGGGCAACTGGCCTGCCATCTGGATGCTTGGAGCCGACCCCAGTTGGATCGCATGGCCCTATAGCGGTGAGATAGATATCATGGAGTATTATCCAAGTGGCGGCAAGGAGGCTATTCACGCCAATGCCTGTTGGGGCGACGGATGGTCGCAGTGGGGACAAATATGGAAAAGCAAGGTGAAGTATGTCTCTGATCTTGTCAAGAAAGACAAGGACTGGCGCAACAAATATCATGTGTGGCGGTGTGACTGGGATCATGATTATATCCGCATCTATTGCGACAATGAGTTGCTCAACAGCATCCGCGTCTCTGATGCCCAGGAGAGCCACGTGTGGTGGGGCAACGGTGATATGGCTAAGGACTACAATCCATTCCGTGACCAACCCATGTATCTGCTCATCAACCTTGCCTTGGGAGGAAACAACGGAGGATCACTTTCAAACTTCAAGAGTCCGCAGCGCTACTATATCGATTATGTGCGGGTATATTCCAAGACATCGTCTACAGGTATCAGCTCTTTGACGTTAGACAAGAATCAGGACTCATATTTCTATGCACTTGACGGCAGGCGTAGTGTGCGCCCCCACAGCAAGGGAATATACATCTGTCAAGGAAAGAAAGTTGTGATCCGTTAATGGATTATTGCGTTTTTATCGATATCAAGCCCTTATATCACGATTTGTTCCCTATATGTTAAGTGATTTTTGCAATCTTTGCACTGGTGAAAGAAGTGAGCGACGCTTAACGCTATGCAATCTTTAACAAAGAGAATAACTAATAACATCTATTATACGACTAAAAGCTTAAATGCATGCAAAACGATTTAAGTAAAAAGCTGGCAGGCCTGACAACTTGTGCCATGATAGGGATCCTACCCCTGACGATGGCATCTTTCTCGATACAGGCCCACGCCGCCTCCGCGGTGCAGCAACAGACAAAGTCCGTGAAAGGAATGGTAGTGGATCCCAGTGGGCAGCCGATCATTGGAGCCACCATCCTCAACAAAGCCGGTAAGGCGATTGCCGTCACTGATCTCGACGGAAAATTCACGGCGTATGTGAATCCTGGTACTGAACTCACGGTGTCTTCCGTGGGGTATGCCTCTAAGAAAGTTAAGGCTTCTGAGCGGGACATGATGATTACGCTCTCCGATGATGCCAAGCAATTGCAGGAAGTGCAAGTGGTGGCTTACGGTGCTCAGAAGAAGGTGACCGTCACGGGTGCCATCTCAGGTATCAACGGTGCAGAGTTGACTACAGTTCCGACAGCTTCCGTGACCAATATGCTGGCCGGTTCTGTGCCGGGCATTTCTTCTGTGCAGTACTCTGGTGAGCCGGGAGCTGATGCCGCCTGTATCTTCGTGCGTGGTAAGGCCACTTGGGCCAACTCTTCACCGCTCATCCAGGTGGATGGTGTGGAACGTGACTTCTCTGAAATTGATCCTAATGAAATCGAAAGCATCACAGTGCTCAAAGACGCGTCTGCTACGGCCGTCTTCGGTGTGCGTGGTGCCAATGGTGTCATCCTTGTCACGACGAAACGCGGTAAAGAGGGTAAGGCAAAAATCAATATGTCGACAAGTGCCAGTCTTGTCATGCCGACAGACTTGCTCAAGCTCGCCGGCTCATACGATTATGCGCTCTACTGCAACCAGATGCAGCTCAACGATGGTGCTGCTCCCCGGTTCTCTGATGCCGTACTGCAGAAGTTCAAGGATCACTCCGATCCTATACGCTATCCTGATGTCGACTGGATGGACTATCTGCTCAAAGGCTCTGCCCTTCAGACCCAGCACAACATCAATATCAGTGGCGGTACGCAGAAAGTCCGCTACTTCATCTCTTTGGGTGCCTTCACTCAAGATGGCTTGTTCAAGCAGCAAGGACTGGATTATGATTTCAACTTCAAGTACAAGCGTTTCAACTATCGCGCCAATCTTGACTATGATGTGACGAAGACAACAACGCTGTCGTTGAATATCGGTGGACGTGTGGACATCAAGCAGACTCCTATCTCTAAGGAGGATGGCAACCAGCTCTTCCGCACGATCTATAACACTACGCCGTTCTCCAGCCCCGGCGTCATTGACGGCCGTTACGTGCAGTCGACAACCGATGTGGATGCCGACGGCAACTCGCTGCCATTCGTCGGCATGGACGGTCTGTCTTCTTTCTACGGAAAAGGCTACAGCAATGTCAACACCAACACTCTGAATATCGATGTGGTGCTCAATCAAAAACTCGATGTCATCACCAAGGGATTGTCATTCAAGTTGAAAGGCTCCTACAACAGCTCCTATAGCACGACCAAACAGCGTAGCGGCGGTGTGGCAACATATAATCCTGTGCTCGTGGACGGCGTGATGCAGTATCGCAAGAATGGCCAGGATTCTCAGTTGGGCTACAGCGAATGGTTTGGCAAGGCACGTGACTGGTACATGGAGGCCAGCTTGAACTATAGCCGTAATTTCGGACTTCATCATGTGGGTGCGCTGGCTCTCTACAACCAAAGCAAGACCTACTATCCCGGTTCTTACTCCGATATTCCTCACGGCTATGTAGGTATGGTGGGCCGTGTGACCTACGACTATGCCAATAAATACATGGCTGAATTCAATATCGGTTACAATGGCTCGGAAAACTTTGCGCCGGGCAAACGCTATGGTACTTTCCCTGCTGGATCTGTGGGATGGACGATATCTGAGGAAAAGTTCTGGCTACCCATCAAAAAGTATGTCGACTTCCTCAAGCTGCGTGCTTCCTGGGGGCTTGTGGGTAACGACCAGCTCAACGGCCAGCGCTTCATGTACACGGCTGATCCTTATAACCTCTACTCCAGTTGGGGCGCCTACAACCATAATTATCTCTATGTCTACAACTTCGGTACCAACACTGATACTTATCAGCACGGTGCGGCCGAGGGTACCAAGCACAACGCTGCCGTGACTTGGGAGAAGTCATTCAAGCAGGACTATGGTGTGGATGCTTACTTCCTTTCCAGCCGGTTGAAAGCTACTTTCGATTACTACTACGAGCGTCGTAAAGACATTCTGCTCACCTCTGCCGTGGCACCAGGTATCCTTGGCTTCACTTTGCCTGCAGCCAACCTTGGTAAGGTCAACAGCTGGGGTTATGAAATCTCTTTGAAGTGGCAGGACCGCATCAGCAACAATTTCCGCTATTATGTCGAAGGCAACCTGTCCTACAACCAGAACGAGATCAAGGAAAAGATGGAGGCTCCGCAGAGCTATGACTGGCTCTATCAGAAGGGACACCGTATTGGCTCACGTCTCATCCGCCAGTTCTGGGGACTCTATGACAGCAAGACATCCAACGATAGATACAAGGCTCAGTATGGTGAAGACCTGCCGACTCACAGTGTCGTGCTGAAGGATGGTGATGCGGTGTATGTCGACTTGAACCATGATGGCGTCATCGACAACAACGACTATAGTTATGCCATCGGTCACACCGATGATCCTGAGTACACGGCCGGACTGAATATGGGTTTCCAGTGGAAGCGGTTTGAGTTCGGCATGCGATGGACAGCAGCCTGGAATGTCAGCCGTATGCTTGACGAGTGCTTCCGTCAGCCACTCGGTGACCAGCAGGAGAAGGCCTTGCTGCAATATCAGTTCGACAACGTGTGGACCCCCGACAATCCCGATCCCAATGCCAAGTACCCGCGTGCTACTAAGCTGAATGCCAGCAACAACTACGCTGCTTCTACTCTCTACGAGGTAGATGCCAAGTATCTCAGACTGAAGAGCGCGCAGATCGCTTACCATTTCGATTTCCCGTGGATGCATCAGATCAAGATGACAGATATGACGCTCCAGCTCTCGGGCTATAACCTTCTGACTTTCTCTCCCTTCAAGTGGGGTGATCCTGAGTCTCGTACCAGCTCGCGTCCAAACTATCCTTTGACACGCTCTTTCGCTGCTACGCTGAAATTGGGATTCTAAGGTTGATAGACATTTCTCATAATCAATGAAAGACAATAAGATGAAAACTTTCAATAGAAACCATATATTCTTAGGTCTGGCTTTGGCATTTGGTCTCTTTGCTATGAGCCTTTCCTCTTGTACCGATGAATGGAAGTTCGGTGACGCCTTCCTGGAGAAAGCCCCGGGTGGCGACGTGACGAAGGACACCATCTTCAACAATGCCGAGTACACACGCAATTTCTTATGGAGTTGCTATGCTAAGCAGCACTATGGTCTGCCATTCTGCTGGTTAGGTCATGCGGCCCAAGGTATGAACACAGGCATCATTGATGCACTCTCCGATGAGGTGCACAGCCATTGCGACTGGGATGGCGTGAACCGCTTATACTATAGTGGTGCCTATTCTGCTCCTTCTACTGGAGGCAGTGACGGTGGCCGCTTCCCTTACATGAACTACGATGTTTGGGAGTGCGTCCGCGCCTGCTATATCTTCCTCAACAATGTAGACCGTTCACCATTGGAGGAAAGTGAGAAAACAAGATTGAAGGCGGAAGCTAAATGCTTAATCGCTGAACGCTATTTCGATCTCTTCCGTAACTACGGTGGACTGCCCCTTGTCAAGCAAGAATACGAAGGCACCGAGGCAAGCTACGAGCTTCCTCGCGCTACTGTCGCGGAGACGGTGAAGTTCATGACAGACCTTTTGGATGAGGCCGCTCCTGAATTGCCTTGGTCACTCGGCGATGATGAGAGCAACTGGGAAGGACGCTTCACCCAGGCCGGTGCCATGGGCTTGAAAGCAAAGATCCTTTGCTTCGCTGCTTCTCCTTTGTTCAACAATGCACAGCCTTACTGCACAGAGGGCGATCAGACCGCCAACACCAACCATCAAACTTGGTATGGCGATTATCAGGAAAGCCGTTGGCAGGATGTTGTAGATGCCTGCAAAGCTTTCTTTGACAAGAATGCACAGAACGGCAACGTCTACGCGCTGGTGCAGCCTACAGGTACGACACCTGGTGCTTACCGCTCTGCTTTCCGTAAAGCTTATTCTCAGCGTGGCACCTCAGAGGTCTTGATCTCTACCCGTGCACGTAATAAGGACTCCCATAACTATGAATATCTGTGGGCAACAGACTTCAACAGCAACGGTGGCTACACGCCTACTGAAGACTATATGGAGCAGTTCGATTGGAAAGACGGACATCCCTTTGACTATGAAGCCCTGGAGAAAAACGGTGATCTCGACACTATGTTCATCCATAAGGGTAAGCCACGTGAGCTCACGCGCGATCCGCGCCTCTATGAGACGATGATCGTCAACGGTACGCTCAACCGCATGGACATCAATGGCAATATGAGTGGTGAACAAGTGGAGTGCTGGGACGGTGGTAATGACAAACGCTCGAAAGACGAGAGTGGACAGTATGCCACAGGTATGGCCAACAATAAGTTTTATATGAACAAGGCCAACTCCAGCAACAACTATTGCAACTGGCCTTACCTGCGTATGGCCGAGATGTATCTCATCTATGCTGAAGCTCTGACACAGACTGGTCACATCACAGAGGCCATCCCTCATGTCGATGCCATCCGTGAGCGTGTCGGCCTGAAGGGACTCAAGGCCAGCGGCTATGATGTCTCTACGAAGGACAAGATGATTGCTGCCATCTTGAAGGAGCGCAACTGTGAGTTCGGATTGGAAGAGAGCCGTATGTATGATATGATCCGCTATCGTCGCTCCGATCTGTTCAGCAAACCGCTCCATGGTTTAAAGATCCGCCGCCTCGATGCCAATGGTCAACCCAATGATCAGCCTTATAAAGGTAATCATGCAACTGGTGAAGCTTTCCCGACCCACTTCTCTTACGAGCGTTATGTGCTCTCGAACAAGAGTCGCTCGTGGTGGACAAACTTCTCTACGAAGTGGTTCCTCTCTGCCTTCCCGACATCCGAGATCAACAAAGGCTATGGCTTGACGCAGAATCCAGGATGGTAATCCGGTGATGAGTCTATTATTAATGGTAATCTATATATTCAAATAGAAAATTCATGAAACGACAGATATTATTCGCCCTCACGATGATGTCGGCCTTTGCGGCACAAGCCCAGACAGACTCCGCTAAAGTGTCTCGCTATGCTGACACGCCCGTCAACATCGGCTTCGGCATCACACAACCTCTTTCAGAAAGCACGATGTCGGTGGCTACAAGCGCTGATGTCAACCGACGGTCCGCAAAGAACATCGGCAACTCTCTCTTTGGTCAGGTGCTTGGCCTCACCACGTTGCAGGGCAGTGGTGACTATGCTTCCTACGAGCCGTCTTTCTTCATACGTGGCTTACAAGGTCTCAACGGCTCCTCTCCTTTGCTCCTTGTTGATGGCATTGAACGCAATATTACCAACATCTCACCCGAAGAGGTGGAGCGAGTCACGGTGTTGAAAGACGCGCCAGCTACTGCGCTCTATGGTTATAAAGGCGCTAATGGTGCCATCAATATCATCACCAAACGAGGCAAGTACAACAGTCACGAGATCAAGTTCACATACGATCACGCCTTCAACTGGGAAGTGCGCCGGCCACAGTTTGTCAATGCTTATGACTATGCACTGGGACTGAATGAGGCTTATGCCAATGATGGCCTCACACCACGCTACGATGCCAATGCGCTCAGTGCGTTCAAGAGTGGCAAGTATCCTTATTATTTCCCTAACGTAGACTGGATTGCCGAGACATTCCGCAACCATGGTTCCAGTGACATCTTCTCGCTGAGCTTCCGTGGAGGAGGCAGTCGCCTGCGCTACTATACCGAGGCTTGTCTGGTCAACAATGCCGGATTTATCAAGAATGCCAATCTCAATGATGGTTACAGCACCCAGAATAAGTACCAGAAAGGTAACCTGCGTACCAACCTCGACATTGATCTGACTTCCACGACGTTGTTGTCTGTAGACCTTGACGGTGTGCTCTTGGAGGCATCCCGTCCCGGTTTGTCCAGTGACAACCTCTGGGGTAAGATCTATACGGTGCCCGCCGCTGCCTTCCCGATCAAGACAGAAGATGGCCTATGGGGCGGCAATGCTACGTGGGACGGCTACTCCAATCCGGTTGCTCTGACCGAAGGTCGTGCTTACAGTAAAGCACATACGCGTGCGCTCTTCGCCAATGCTACATTGAAGCAGGATCTCTCTTCTGTGACGAAAGGACTGAGTGCTTGGACTCGTATCGCTTATGACAATATCGCTGCTTACTGGGAGAACCACACCAAAGAGTATAAATATGGTATGAAGTCGGTCACTGGCTGGAAAGACGGTGAGCCTTCGGAGTACAGCACCTATACCGGTGGTAAGGAAAGCAACATGAGCAGTGACTCTAAGCTCGACTGGCAAAACAAAAACTTCAACTGGGGCATCGGCGTGAACTATGACCGATCCTTCGGTGAGCACGCCATCCAGAGCGTGTTGATGTGGAACTATGAGTATCGCAACTGGGACGGACAGAACAACACTTGGTACCGAACTACCGCCTCTTGGTATAACCACTATGGCTTCAAAGGCCGCTACTTTGCGGATCTGTCTCTGAGTCTGGCCACGAGCAACAAACTTGCTCCGGGGCACCGCACGGCTCTGAATCCCACCTTCTCCCTTGCCTGGCTGGCTTCGCGTGAGAACTTCCTCAAAGATGTCTCATGGATAGATTTCCTTAAGGCACGTGCTTCCTGGGGTATTGTCTCCATCGACAACATCCTTGGTGAAGGCTACTGGGAGCAGGTGTTCACGGGCGGTGACGGTTATAACCTGGGATCCAACTACGATGGTTACAGTGGTTGGAAAGAGGGCCGCTTGGCTTCGCTCAACAGCACACACGAGAAGGCTGAGAAATGGAACATCGGTGTGGACGGTACTTTCTTCAAAGGATTGAACCTGACCCTCGACGGCTATTATCAGCATCGCTATGATCAGTGGGTGTCCTCAAGCGGTAAGAACTCGTCGGTGGCTGGTGTCAACTTCCCTTATGTCAATGGCGGTATTGTCAACAGTTGGGGCTTTGAGGCAGGAGCGCAGTGGAATCATGAGATTGCACCGGCTCTCAACCTTGTAGCAGGAGTCAACTACACACTGGCAAAGAACAAGATCAAGGAAGAGTATGAGGAGCCGCGCGAGTATAGCTACCTTGAGCGTACCGGTCAGCCTGTCGGTGCAATCTTCGGCTATCAGGCTATCGGCTTCTTCAAAGATCAGGCTGATATCGACAATTCTCCTGTTCAGCGCCTGGGCACAGAGCCTAAGGCCGGTGACATCAAGTTCAAGGATCAGAATGGCGACAATGTCATCGATGAGCAGGATCAGGTGCGTATGGGGTATAACATTTCCTGCCCGGAAATCTACTATTCCTTTAACCTCGGCTTGGAGTATAAGGGACTGGGCTTCTATGCCATGTTCCAAGGTGTAGGAAACTATACCGCTATACTCAATACCCAGTCTGTGTGGAAGCCTTTGGTGGGCAACACCAATATCGGACAATATTACTACGAGCATTGTTGGACACCGGCAACAGCCGAGACAGCCCAGTATCCTCGTTTGTCTTCACAGGACAACAAGAATAACTACAACACCAACTCGGTATGGCTCGCTAACCGCAACTTCCTCAAGCTGCGCAATGTCGAGGTTTACTACAATTTCCCGAAATCGCTTCTCGCCCATACACGCTACATCAACAAGGCTAAGCTCTATGTGCGTGGCGTGGACTTGCTCTGCTTCGACCACATCAAGCGCGCCGATCCGGAGAACTATGGAGCCAACTATCCTCTTAACAGATCCGTCAATGTTGGTCTCGCACTGGGATTCTAAACTTCTAATCAAGACAAGATTATGACAATCAAAAATATCATATTGTTAGGAACGCTCGCCGTAGCAGCATTGGCGTCGTGCAGCGATGAGATGGACTACAAAGAGTATTCCAACTACGACAAGAAGTATGTCTTTAACAATTTCGACAATACCGTTAGCTTTGTCACCAACATATACAGTTATCTCGACTATGACTACGGAATTGTAGGTGAAGGCATGCTTGCCTCAGCCTGCGATGAGGCTGAGTATTCCTGGCGCTCAGGAAGCATCAACAACTTCACCAACGGTTCGCTCAGTGCCAACAATGCGCCATCGGTCTTTGGCTTCTATGGCGGTATTCGTGAGGCCAACTACTTCCTTGCCAACTATAAGGATTGTGACTTCTCGGAGTATCAGCTCAACAAGGACTACGCCAATCAGATGGCCCGCTTCAATCGTCTGCCCTATGAGGTGCGCTTCCTGCGTGCTTACTTCTATTTCAAATTGGTGAGCTTTTATGGCGATGTGCCGTTCTACACGGATGTCATCAGCACCGACGAGGCAAACGCCTTGGGTCGCACACCGGCTAAGGACGTGCTCGACTTCGTTGTCAAAGAGTGCGACGAGATTGCTCCTCATCTGCCTATTAGCTATGGTACGCTGGAGAACGATGCTGCTGCCGGTGAGACAGGACGTGTCGGACGCTTGGCTGCCATGGCCTTGAAGGCTCGTGCGCTCCTCTATAAGGCAAGTCCGCTGTTCAACACCAGTGGTGACAAGGAACTCTGGCATCAGGCTGCGCTGGCCAGTAAGGCTGTGTTCGACACTTGCGAGGACAATGACCTCTTCTTGGGTCAGTACAAGAATCTCTGGGGAACCGACAACTGGCAGAACGACGAAGTGCTTTTGGCACGTCGCATCGGTGATCTCAACTGGCTGGAAACCAATAACTATCCCCGTGGTGTGGAGAATGGTAAGGGCGACAACTGTCCGACTCAGACACTGGTCGACGCTTATGACATGAAGTCTACCGGTAAGGCGTGGGATGACGACAACAGTGGATTTGATCCTGCAAAGCCATACAACGACCGTGATCCGCGACTGGCACTTACTGTTGCAGTTAATGGTGAGAAGAACTGGCCATCGTACAATGGCACTCCTTTGGAGACTTACTATGGCGGCGCGAATGGCGAGCCGCTCACCGGAGCCACGCCGACGGGCTACTACTTGAAAAAGCTTCTCGACGGATCGGTGAATATCTCCTCAGTCAACAGCAATACGAAGCGTCACTCTTGGGTTATCTTCCGTTTGGGTGAATTCTATCTCGATTATGCTGAGGCTGCCTTCCGCTATTTAGGCGGTGCTGATGCTACCAGTGCCGAGTTGACCATGTCTCCGCGCGAAGCACTCAACCAAACTCGTGTGCGCGCTGAAATGCCGGAGTTCCCGGAAGGTATGAGCAATGACACGTTCTGGAAGGACTATGAGAAAGAGCGTATGGTAGAACTGGCTTTTGAGGATCATCGTTACTTCGACATTCGCCGTTGGAAAGAGGGACCACAGCATGCCAACATCACAGAGATGAAGATCACCAAAAACAGCGACGGCTCGTTCTCCTATAAACGTCAGATCGTAAAGCGTGTCTGGGACGACAAACTCTACTTCCTGCCCATCCCTCACTCCGAGATGATGAAGCACACCAGTCCTGACTTCAAGCAGAATCCCGGCTATTAATGTTATTGTATGTTTCGTTTCATCATGCCCTGGTGAATGCCAGGGCACTTAATACGCATAACATGAAAATATTTAAATATCTATTCGCCGCTGCAATAGCCTGCGCTGCCTTTGCTTCCTGCGACGATAACTTCACAAATATTGAAGAGACGGGCTATCTCGCCCAGCCCAAGACCATTGATGCATCCTCTGTGACCTCGGAGGCTCTGCCTGGCGCAATCAAACTGAGATGGACGGTGCCGGCTGATTCGAGTTTCTCCTATATGAAGATCTCGTATGTCAATCCGGCTAATCAGCAGAAGGTGACAAATGTCGTCTCGATCTATACCGACTCGTTGCTGATCACCAATACCTTGAAACGATATGGCGATTACACGTTCACTTTCCAGGCTTTTAATGATAAGGGCGATGCCGGACAGCCTGTTGAGGTCAAGGCTCAGTCGGGCGCTGTGCCTCCAACGATTTCTTATGAGAAAGAGGATGAGGTGAAACTCTCTGCCAACCAGCTCAGCACTGATGATCAGGAACCTTCAGAGGGTCCGATTAAGAATCTTGTTGATGGCAACTCCAACACATTCTTCCATACTCGGTGGAGTAAGCCTCAGAAACCGATGCCACAGTATGTGCAGATCGACTTCAAGGAGGCTCACCAAGTGTTCATGCTTTACTATCAGAACCGTAATGGCTCGCAGCGCCCGCCAGCAGCTTTTGAGATTCAGGTGAGCAACGACGGCCAGAGCTGGGAAAAGGTATTTGAGGTGAGCAGTGGACTGCCAACAGCGAAGTCTTCGGAGTACACTACGCCTGGTATTGATGCCGGCAAGACGTTTACTCATTTGCGTTTCGTTGTCACTCGTGAGGCTTCAAACAGCAGCTTCTTCTGCTTGGCTGAGATGAAGTTCTACAATGCCAAGAAGATCGTGTACGATCCTGAGAATGACTAATGTCGTTTATGATAATGTTAAAGTAAGTAGATGGGGGGATATGCCGATCGGCTTTGGCATATCCCCTTTCCTTTCTCCTTACTGGTTGTGGCATGGGGAAAGAGAGCTACACATTATTATATATAGCTACACATTATTATATATAGAACACTGATAACGATATTATCTATAGAAAGGAGATAAAGATGACAAACTATCGACAAATATATCTGCTCGCCGTTTGCCTGTCCTTCTTCTCTCTCTCCGCAGCAGCGCAGAAGCCGATGGAGGGAGGACAGTGGAAAGACACGAGCGGGAAGCATATCAACGCACATGGAGGAAATATCATCCAGTATCGCGGCACATATTATTGGTATGGTGAGACTCGCAGCAACGGCGGACTGGTCAGCTCGCTCGGCGTGAGCTGCTACACTTCCAAGAATCTTCGCGACTGGACTTCCCGTGGCTTGGTGCTCAGTGTGACCGACGATACCAACAGCGACATACAGCGGGGATGTATCATTGAGCGGCCGAAGGTGGTATTCAACACCCGGACGAGGAAGTTTGTGATATGGTTTCATCTTGAGTTGAAAGGGCGGGGCTACGAAGCTGCCCGTGCTGCGGTGGCGGTCAGCGACAATCCTATGGGACCGTTCCGCTTTGTGCGGTCGGAACGTGTCAATGCGGGCTGCTATCCGATAGGCTTCTGTCTGCCCGACACGACCGACTTGCGCCATCAGCTACTCTTCCCTGAGTTGCAGACATGGTGGACACCGGAATGGCGGAAACAGATTGAGCGTGGCATGTTTTTCATGCGTGATCTCGAAGGCGGACAGATGGCGCGTGACCAGACGGTGTTTGTCGATGACGACGGCAAGGCTTACCACATCTTCTCTTCTGAGGATAATATGACGCTCAACATCGCGCAACTCACTGACGACTACCTCGGTCACAACGGTTCGTTTGTGCGTGTGGCTGCCGGTGGACAAAACGAGGCACCGACTATCTTCAAGCAGGATGGCACTTACTGGATGATCACGAGTGGCTGTACAGGTTGGGCTCCGAATGCTGCTCGTCTCTTTACTGCCAAGAATATCTTTGGTCCTTGGACACAACTGCCCAATCCCTGTAGGGGCGATGGTGCTGAGACGACGTTTGGCGGACAGGGTGCTTATATATATAAGGTGTCGGACGCAAAGCTTCGCAGACAGTTCGGTGGTGCCGAATATCTGTTCATGGCCGACGTGTGGAAACCGAAAGAGCTCGGCAACAGCGGTCATCTGTGGATCCCAATCCGCTTCGAGGACGGCAAGCCCGTGTTGAGGCGATAACCAAAGAAAACGCAGAAAATCGACAAACGATCGTGAAAACATCATCGTTTGTCGATTTTCTTTTTTAATTTTGTAGCGACAATGGCGTAATCAATGCCTAAGTATCACTGTTCTAAACTGATATTTTTATGAAAACAGAATTATACATTATCATCGCCGTGCTGTTTCTCCTGACCGTCATCATGATCTGGTGGGGTGTCAAAACCTTTCTCGATATACGTAGAAGACAGAAAGAGTGGAGACAGCCTCACCAGCCTCACCCCCGTACCCCTCTCCAAAGGAGAGGGGAGTGATTACTCTGGCTATACCAAACTACCATAGGAAGGTACCAAGGATTAGGCTGTTTGGAGAGAGGCTGGGGGGTGAGGCTGTTAGGATGAGGTTTTTCTCTCCCTTTTAGGGAGAGTTAGAGAGGGGCTGCTCCTTCTTCTTCTCAGATCTTTACCTCGCATTTCTTTCCTGTGTATTCCACGGTCTGCTCTGCCTTCTTGCCGTTGGCGGTGACAGCGGTGATGCGGAAGTGACGGCGAGTGAGCATGCCCTTGTAAGCTCCCTTGCGGTTGCCAATGGTCAGCGTGTGCGTGGCTTCGTCATAGTCAAAGGGGATGAGCGTGTAGCGCCCCCGCTCATAGTTGTAGTTGTTGCCCTCGTCCTCATAGAGTTCAAAGTGGCCGTTGGCTCCACAGTAGACTTTTACTTCCAAATCGTCCCACGGCTTCTCCGTGCTGTATTGCACGTCGGGTCCGAAAGGCAAGATGGCACCCGCCTTGACATATACCGGCATGATGTCGATAGGGCAGAGACGCTGGATCGTCTTGCCGCCGGCATGAGGCTGGTCGTTCCAGAAGTCATACCACAGCGTGCCTTTTGGCAGATAGACCGTCGTTGGCGCTGCGGCCTTGCTGACTTCGGGATAGATCAGATGTCCGCGTTTCAAGCTGTCCTTCCATGTGTACATCGGGTCTGTGACCGGCTTGACGAGCAGGTTGCGGCCGAAGAGATACTCGTTGTTGAGCGTTGCGGCATGGCGGTCATTGGCAAAGTCCATGACCAGCGCGCGCATCATCGTGCCGCTGTGGAGCGTGCAGTCAGCAGCAGAACTATAGGTATAGGGCAGCAGGCGGTAGCGTAGACGGATGTATTTCACGATAGCGTCGTAGCACCAGTCACCGGCTTTGCCAAAACGATAGAGCTCGCTGACCATCGGCGACGAGCAGTGGTTGCGCATCAGCGGCATGAAGGCGCCCCATTCCATCCAACGTGTTTGCAGTTCTTGCAGGGCAGGATTGTGGGGATCCTGCTCAAACTCCCAATAGAAGAAGCCACCGAGGTCTGTATTCCAGTAAGGGATGCCGCAGAGTGAATAGTTCAGTCCTGACGGAATCTGCTGCTTCATTTCCTGCCACGAGGCAAGGATGTCGCCGCTCCACGAGAATGTGCCGTAGTGCTGGATGCCGAAGGAAGCACTGCGTGTCATCATCAGCGCACGTTTAGCGTTTCCTTCTTTGGTGGCGCGCTGATGGTCGTAGATGCCCTTGTTGTGCACGAGTGGGAAAGCATTCTTCACGCTTCTCCACGATCCGTCGGCCGTCATCCAGTCGTCGTCGCCGGGCTTTTCGAAGTGATCAGGCTCTGAGGAGTCGGTCCACCAAGCGTCGAATCCCATCTTCTGCAGGTGGGACAGATACCTCCAATAGATGTCGCGAGCTTTCGGATTAAAGGCATCGTAGACTTTCACGCCTTGCTTCATGGGCCACGTGTCGAAAGGATAGAGGGCTCCGATGGCGTTGAGCTCTTTATATTGCTCGGTCCACGGTCCGAAGTTAGCCCAGATAGAGATCATCAGATGGCCATTGTTGCGGTGGACATAGTCTACCATTTCCTGCGGACTCTTGATGCGTGGCTGCTGTGGTTTCAGGTTTTTCATGTCACCGGGCAAGTAGCGTTGCCAGGCAGGATCTCCCACCTTATTAATATAGTAGGGGTTCATGAAGCGCATTGCATTCCAGTTGGAGTCGCATCCCCAGTATTGCCAGTCCTGTACCATTGCGTCGACAGGAATCTTCAGTTCACGGTATTTGTCGAGTACACCGACGAGTTCATCGCTGGTCTTATAGCGTTCGCGACACTGCCAGAAGCCCATGGCCCACAAGGGCGGCAGCGTAGCCTGTCCCGAGAGTTCACGTACGGAGGCGATGACGCCGTCGGCCGTGCCGTCGCGATAGAGGAAGTAGTAGTCGATAAACGGAGCCACCTCACTGCTCATCGTTGTCTCCGCAGCAGTGTCGTCGAACAGCGATCGTCCGGCGTTGTCCCAATAGAGACCGTAGCCTTTGCCGCTGAGGAAGAAAGGAATCGATATATATGTGTTGTGGTTCCACATCTCCACCTTCTGTCCGCGGTGGCTCATGAGCGTGTCACGAAGCTGTCCGAGTCCATATACGGCCTCGTCGCTGGCCAGTCGGAGACCTTGTCTGACCTGGTACTTTCCGTGGTCCACCTCGTGGGTGCAAGGTGTGAAGAGACTACCGGTGGCTTGCAGCAGTTCCTTGCCTTTGTTGTCGGCAAAGGTGATATAGCCCGTCCGTAGGTCGAGGGTGGCGTTGAGCATCGACGAGCTAAGCTTGAGCTTGCCGTCACGCTCTTCCTCGGTGATGGGCTCCGTGACGTTCTGCCCGGGTTTCAGCAGCACCGAGTAGCTCTTTTTCTGAATGTTTGTGTCCGTACCGGGAAACACTCTCACGCGCACGATCGATGGCGAGCAGAAGTTCAACTCGGTGGCGTGTCCGTCGATCACGCGGCAGATGCCGGTAAGGTTTTTACGTTTGGCAGCATGAAGCGGCAGCAACAGTGCCAGCAACAGCGTCAGCAGGATTGTTTTTTGTTTTGTCATATCATTGATTTGTTTAGGAATAGCTTTTTCGATCGCAAAGATAAGACATTTTCTTCAATGTGCAAAAGAAAAGCCGGGGAATTGTGAACGAATCTCATGTCGCTCTTTCCCTAAAACTCTCACACAGGGTTATGGACACACAGAGAAGCCTTTGCCTTGTGAGAGAGCTTGGAGAATAGAGGATTATAGGCAGCGGGCACAGACTCAGCTAAGACTTCCGTCTGTGCCCCGCTGTTCTTTTGTGTTTAGTAGATCTTTCTGAGTGGACAATTCGTCCGTAGTCAGATCAATTTCCTGAATAACCTGGATTTTGTTTCAGGTTGCCGTTGGTGAGTAGTTGCTTATTGGGAATCGGGAAGAGATTCTTTGTTGCGTCGCTGGCATCGTGTGAGAACCATGAGCGGGTAGAGAAGACGCCGAAGCGGATCATATCTTGGCGGCGTCGTCCCTCCTGCGAGAATTCCCATCCGAGTTCATCGAGCATTCTACCATAGGTGATGGTTGCGTTGTCGTGAGTGGTTTTATTGATGTCGCGTCGTCCATAGTCGTAGCAACTGTTACCCAAAAGTTGTTCACCGGTGACAATGGCTTTCTCAGGATGACTCTTGAAGTTGCGTTGACGCACCTCTGTGACCAGTTTCGCAGCTTCATCAGCATGACCAGTACGGAGCAGTGCCTCTGCTTTCATCATCAACACGTCGGCATAGCGCAACAGCGGGAAGTCGTTGCTCAGTCGGTTGGTGCTGTTCTTGGCGTATTCAAATTTGCCCCAGCGCAGCCCTTGGTTCTCTTCCGAGCCGTCGATGCTGTTGACCTCATTGACATAAGCCAGCGGTTTGCCGACCATGCCACCCATAGTGCATTTGAGTACTTCGCCGTCGGCAGAATACTGGGTGCCAGAGATGAAGTCATCGGTCAGTCGTTGATCATCCTTGTCAAAGGTGTTTATATACTGTGGCATGACGCAAACGCCGCCCCACGGAGTAGCCTGAAAGTTATAGGTAGCCTGATTTTCCGGTTGTAAGGTGTACATATGAAAGTCGAAGGCGTTCCAGTCTGTAACATACGTCTCGTCGAAAGGCAGAGCAAAGATGATCTCTTTGGAATTCTCATTGTTGGTGGCAAAGACATTCTTGCGCGTAGCGTCCAACGAATAGTGATGGCTGTTGATGACCTTGTCACACATCTCTATACATTTGTCGTAGTCTTTGTGTGTACCGTTGGAGAATACTTCAGAGTTGAGATACATCTTGGCAAGCAGTGTGTATCCAGCCCATTTGTTGAATCGGCCATAATATTCACTGGTCACCTTCTCGGAAAGCAGAGGAATATTCTCTTCCAGTTCTTTGACGATAAACTCATAGACTTGCTGTCGGGAACTCTGTTCGGGCAGGAATCCCTCAGGCACGTCAAACTTGGTGATGATGGGAACATTGCCGAAAAGATCGTCGAGCAGATAGTAGTAGGAAGCACGCAGAACTTTGAGTTCTGCCATCACGTTCTCATTGCTATCACCGAGTTCGACTTGTCCGGACTCAATCTGATAGAGCACGCGGTTGCACGCGTTGATACCGTCGTAGGTGCGCACCCAACTGTTGAGCGGTATTTCGTCCTCGCTGGTCCACTTGTGTTGGTGCATACGTTTATACACACCGCCATCAACCCACCCATTGGGTCTTGCCGGAATTACATCCTCGTCGGTGCAGAGCATCTCTGCTCTTGCCACACCATTCCACAGAAGCATCGTCTTGCGCCAGGAGACATAGGCCGACGAGAGCAGTGAGGCCACATCCTCATCGGTCGGCTTGAAGCCGTCAGCGATTACGCTGTTGTAGCTGGTGTCCTCTAACTGGGTGCAAGAAGACATCATTGCGCAGGCAGCAAAAGCCGCCACACATATATTGAAAAGAGTGAATTTCATGTGGGAATATAATGTTGATTGATTATCAATTAGTTACAAAGTAAAAGGTACAAAAATATTCGCATAGAAATCCAGTAATTTATTGACATTCTATGCTATTGATACGTTTTAGCATTAGTAAACTTTAAAAGTTGATGCTTAAATTTTAAATATTATTTTATGTCAGAGATGGCTGGAGTAAAGATACCAGAAAGAACTTCCTTTGATGAGTTGTCGGAAAGACTCTTCAAAGAGGTGACGATAGCTGGCAAATGATTCCTGATTTTAATATTTGAACAAGCCATACTCAAGAGCTTTCTTTCAAAGGATCATGACAATCCTTATAAAAGAAGACAACCAGTCTCTAGAAAACTAAAAAAAAGTATGTACGAACATACATCACTTTGGAAATAATGTTGTACCTTTGTACACAAAACAAAACAGTATGGCTACAACAAAGACCTTTATCTCTTCTGTCGGCGCTAAGTCACAAGGCAGATACAGCTATTACAAGATGTTGTCAGAGGCCAGGCAAGGCGACTTGGTCAAGGTAAAGCGTGGCGTATATGCAAGCCCGGAACAGTTGGCAGACACGATGGTTGACATTGACAAGCTCGTGCCAAATGGTATTCTTTGCTCTTTCTCTGCATGGAGTGCGTATCGCTTGACCACAGTCATTCCACAAGCCTTTCATGTGGCTCTCAAGAGAGGAAGAAAGGTAACGCTACCGGACTTCCCGGCCATTGAACTGCATTATATGACGGACAAGCTCATGGAACTTGGCTTGACAACTAAAGACATCAATGGCTATCAAGTCAGAATCTTTGATATGGAGCGTAGTGTCTGCGACGCTATCAAATTCCGTAATAAGGTTGGGCAAGATGTATGTTCAGAAGTAGTCAACAGTTATCTCAAATTGCCGGAAAGGAATCTTACAAGACTTGTTGATTATGCCGAGAAACTGCGTGTAAAGAATACGTTGAACCACTATCTTGAGATTGCGCTATGAATGAAAAAACGAAAAACTACGGGAAATCCATCAGAAGCAAGTTGCTGAATGTATCCAAGCAAGAAGGTATATTCTACCAGACGGTTCTGACGAGATATTTTCAGGAGCGTGTTCTCTATAGACTCTCGCAGACACGCTATCGCGACCACTTCTTTCTCAAAGGAGGTGCCTTGATGTATGCGCATGAGAGGTTTGCTGCCCGTCCTACCTTAGACATTGATTTCCTCGGAGCTGGCATCAGTAACAATGGCGGTCATATCGTAAGTGCCTTTCGGGAAATTTGTTCTGTTGACTGTCCTGAAGATGGAGTAGCATTTGATGTAGAACGCGGCACTTCTGAGAATATCACCGAGCAAAAGGATTACCATGGCATACGGCTACACATTCCCGTCGCTATGGACACCATTTCCCAGGTGCTCTCCATGGATATTGGCTTTGGAGACATCATCACGCCTTCACCTGTTCAGCTGGATTATCCGCTGCTTATCAGCACGCTTCCGCAAGCCAGCATCATGGCGTATTCTGTGGAAACCGTCATCGCAGAGAAAATGCACGCCGTGATAGACCTTTGCAATCAAAGCAGCAGGATGAAAGACTATTACGACCTGTTCCATCTACTTCATGAAGGAAAGTACGCCCCGGAAACATTGACTGATGCCGTTGTCAACACATTCTGTAACCGGCATACCGGCTATACAGAAGATGCTGTTTTCTTCTCACCATCGTTCAAAGATGACCTTATGCTGACCACCCGTTGGAAAGCTTTCATGAGAAGAATAAAATCAGACAATTCACTTACATTCTCTGAAGTGGTAGTCTATCTGCAAGATGCACTTAGATCTTATTGGGAGGCATTACGCCATGATTGATAAAAACATACCGTTATTCCAGTTCCCTGATGCCAAGCAGATAGTAGTCTGTGGTGACATTCACGGTGACTTCAACCTACTGGTTCACAAGATGTGTGTCACATACGACATACATGATACGCTGTTGATTGTCGCCGGGGACTGCGGCTTTGGCTTTGAGAACAAAGGCTACTACGACAATATCGTCAGGAGAAACAGCCGGCGGATGAACAGCTATAATAACTGGATTGTGTTTGTTAGAGGCAATCATGACAACCCAGCATATTTCGACGGAAAAGTATTTGCGCACAAACGCTTCTTGGCCGTCCCTGACTATTCCGTCATAGAAGCTTGTGGGCATCAAGTCCTTTGCATAGGCGGAGCCATCTCTATAGACCGTCGATACAGAAAAGAATGGCAGGAGAATCCAAAACATCTTATTGACCGTTCTTGCGCATTAGCCCCCAACGTCTATTGGGAGAATGAAGCGCCAGTATATAATGAGGAGCTTCTTGGCAAAATCGGTGAACATTATCAGATAGATACTGTAGTAACGCATTCGGCACCATCGTTCTGCGAATTGCTCAATAAGAACGGGCTTGACGATTGGGCACAGCAAGACAAGTTGCTTCTTAGTGATGTCGCATGTGAACGGATGACGATGGATAATATCTACGAGAAGCTGAAGGCAATGAATATGCCATTATCCAAATGGTGTTACGGACACTTTCATCAGAGTCATCATGAATCCATTGATGGTATTCTATTTTCCATGCTTGACATCATGGAGATAACAACTCTTGAAAGCCCAAGACTGGCTACCCAAGAAGTTCGTGAAACGGATTAGGGAAGGCATCTATGAGTCGAGTACAGCTTGCTGAGCTCACTCACACGACCAAATCGCATATCTCAAGATCGAAAATGGCATCATCACGTCCGGTGTCGGTTCCTTTTATAGGATCATTAGTGCCCTTGGAATGAGAGTAGAAGTCGTGAAGCCTGTGTATTGAACGCAATTTTCCTGTTTTCCTATTTTGCGCCACCCAAGACCGATTTTATGGTCAGTTAGATACAGTTCTCTCAAGACGCGTTATCTTTTAGCGTCATTTTGCAACACAATGTCGTATAAATCCTTTTGTTTGCTGTCCATTTGTAAAATTATATTGGTGTCCGCTAAACAGATATAACGACTTATGGAATCCCTTTGGTTTAAAGAAATCCCGCTCTAAGCATTATGCGACAAGCCCCTCCTTCAATTTTGTTCACTTTCAGGAGGGGCTTCCAAAGCCTTCTCCAATGCTTCCTCCCAATCCTTTTCCGGGTGTTCCAAGAATCCATGAACGTCAATATAGTACATGAGCATTATCCTGACCATTGTAGCAAGCCCGGAGAAGCTCCATGACCGCGTAGTGCTCTTTTGCAGCAGCATCAGCAACAGATTGGCTATCAGTGTCACCCAAATCTGTATTTTGATGGCATTAGCGCTCTCGCCATAGAAATACCTTAACGGGAAATTCTGTTTCAGTTGCTTGAATAGCGACTCTATTTCCCATCTAGCGTCATACGTGGCCACTATTTCTTCATAAGCCGTCTCCAAATCATTTGTAAGCAGCCTCGTGAGTTTCGGCTTCTTTGGATTTTTCATATTGACGTAGGTTATGATGCGCGCCTTGTGCACAATGTCTTCCCCGTCCTTTACCTTCTTCCTGAATTCCACAAGTTCCTCCCGCCATACCATCAGACCGCCGGTATCCATATGCCATACGCTTGACAAAGTCTTGTAAGTCAGGTTGCTTTTCATCTTTGTCACATACGTGACACCCTTCCGCGTGAGTTCCTCGAACTTCTGATAATCTATGTATGCCCTGTCCATGGCCAGAACGTCGCCTTTGGTCAGCTTCTCCGGCGATAGAAGGAAATGGTCATGCGTAGCCGCTGACGTGAACTGCACGTCACACGGCACGCCCTCGTTGGCATGTATGGTCGTATGCACCTTTATGCCTCCTTTCTTCTTACCTGTCTTGGGATTCCTGCCGACACCCTTGAAAATGAGGTTGGAGAACAGGGTTACTGTGGTGGAGTCAATGATTTTGATGTTTCTGAACCACCGGGGAGTGTTCCTGGAGCGGCTGTCCGATGAAAGTTTGTCCTTGTAGTGGTAATAAAGGCTGGAGTATATCTTGCCGAACACCTTCTCCGGCCGCCTGGCGTTGGCATCAGCCAGCGTGCTGCGACGTGGAAGGTCCTTTATGCCCAGATGACCGAGCTTGCGGCACTCCATCATCGTTGCCGAGGTTATTTCGCGAAGAGAATCGAAACGCATTATCACGGCGTAAAGCATGATTGTCAGGTGACACCATGCGTTGAACTTCTTTACATACCGCTCGCCACCGTTCTCGCGGCTTATTTTAATGATCTTCTCCTTTTTAAGGAAATTTAATAGCTGTCCCAGTATCGGCTGTCCGATAAAATGTGTACTTTTGCCCATAGTTACTTGGTCTTTTTACAAATACAAAAGTAACACAAAAGGCTGGATTCCAAGCGAGGAATTCAGCCTTAATTTTGGTCACACTGTTCAGGTTTTAGCGGACACCAATAGTAAAATTACAGATTTTGTGGGTCAGTTGCAAAAGTCCGTGGATGCCTTAGGGGGAGGGCTAACCAAAATATATTGCCAAGTGGTATACGAAGAAAGGAATAAAGTTTGTACCTTTGCCACATGACAAAGACAAATAGCT
>NZ_JAMXSP010000003.1:0-195836 GCF_025457485.1 Hallella absiana | reverse complement strand
GCTGACGCCGAGGAGCTGCTCTCTGCCATTGTTGAGGAAAATCCGAAGTTCCATAAATTCTACGTACTATACAATATTAATGCAGCTTGAGCGTATGCTCATTCACTTGCGAAACTTGAGGTACAGGACTTTCGCTTAGAAATCTCAAGTATGCCAGACAGTGGTATTCTTTTTATTATCAGCAATTTACAATTAGGCAACCATATGTTGCCCAATTACCCACAATGGTAGCAACTGCAATTGGGCAACAGGCTGTTGCCCAATTTGAAATGCCCGACATTTTCGCTGAGATTGGTTGGAGTCATCACATTATTATAATGTCTAAAGCCAAAGACTTGGATGAAGCTTTATTCTATATACATAAGACGATAGACGAAGGGTTGGGGCGTGAGGATCTGAGACGTTTCATAGAGAATGATGAGTATGGCAAGCATGGCCATGCATTGACAAACTTCTCGGAGACGCTGCCTACAGTGCAGGGAAACTTGGCGAAGGAAATATTGAAAAGTCCGTATAACTTCGATTTCCTGCAAATGAGCGAGAAATATAGTGAACGGGATTTCGAGGATAATCTTTCACGGCATATCACGGATTTTCTTTTGGAGTTAGGCAGTGGATTCGCCTTTGTCGGCAGACAGAAAGAACTTGTAATGCCGAATGGTAAGTCGTATCGTCCAGATATGATATTCTACCACACAAGGCTGCATTGCTATGTGGTTTGCGAGCTCAAAGTTGTGGATTTCGAGCCGGAGTTTGCAGGGAAACTCAATTTCTATGTATCGGCAGTGGACGAGTTGATAAAAGGCGAAGGCGATAATCCGACCATAGGCTTGCTTATCTGCAAGCACAAGGATGACATGACGGTGGAATGGTCGTTCCGTGGCATAGAGAGGCCTCTTGGTGTATCTGAATATGAGAATGAGCTGCGAAAGATAAAAGAAATGCTTCCTTCTGCTGATGACATAAAGGCTAATTTGGAAGCAGAAGAGACTAAGGATTGAGTATACGCGAACACCTGACGAACATCTAAGATGTATATGATGTCTATTTCGCCAGCGTGAATAATCGTCAGCAATAGTTAATGAGATATTTGGGATTTGGAGAAAAAGGCGTGATATAAAGTGGCATATCACGCCGTTACTGAGGGTATGCGTGTTCGTGATGTGTTCGTTTTTGAACATGAAAAAAGGAGTTACCTTGCCGTAACTCCTTGATTTTCAGTGTAGCGGGGGTGGGCCACGATCCCACGACCTCCGGATTATGAATCCGACGCTCTAACCAGCTGAGCTATCCCGCCATCATTTTCAGCAAAGGAGAAAAACACACGGTGATGGGTGATTTCTGAATTGCGAGTGCAAAGGTACACATTTGTTTTTGAACCTCCAAATATTTTGGCTACTTTTTGTTGCAACATTCGCTTTTCTGACTTTTTTGCATTAACTTTGCAGTCGATAGCTGGGGTACCTATATAATAATAGGAGTATCTCCCTGAGAACTTTCAATGTAGGACATAGGTTTAGCAGGACTGCCTAAGAAGTAGCTCCTTGCCAACATTCAGAGTGGAACGTGAGTTTGGTAGGGACGTTAATATAATGATAGGAGTATCTCCCTGAGGACCTTCAAAGTTGGATGTGAGTTTAGTGGGAGTGCTTATATATAATAATAGGAGTATATCCCTGGTGAGAAAAAGACAAAATGAATTTTCGGATAAAGAAACTCGACATATTCATAGCCCGTCAGTTTGGGCTGCTCTTCGCCGGAACGTTTTTCATCTGCCAGTTTGTGCTGATGATGCAGTTTCTGTGGCGCTATATCGATGACCTGATTGGCAAGGGCATCTCGTTGGACATCATGGCCCAGTTCTTCTGGTACATGGCACTGATGATGGTGCCCCAAGCTCTGCCTTTGGCTATTTTGCTGAGTTCTCTGATTACGTTTGGTAATTTGGGTGAAAGTTCTGAGCTGACGGCTATCAAGGCGGCGGGCATCTCTTTGATGCAGAGTTTCCGGTCGTTGATAGTCATCACTTCTTTGATCTGTGTCACCTCTTTCGTGTTCCAGAACAATATAGGTCCTACAGCGAATATGAAGTTGGCCCAACTTTTCCTGTCGATGAAGCAGAAAAGCCCTGAACTTGAAATACCCGAAGGGGTCTTCTATGATGGAATACCCAATTGCAACATCTATGTACAGAAGAAGAATCTGAAGACGGGAAAGCTCTATGGCATCATGGTCTATCGTATGACGGCGAGCTATGAGGACGCAGCCATTATCCTTGCCGACTCCGGTATGATTCAGTCTACGGCAGAGAAGAAGCACTTGCTGCTCAGTTTGTGGAGTGGTGAGTGGTTTGAGAATATGCAGTCACAGGAGTTGGCGGGAAGTGCCTCGGTGCCTTATCGCCGTGAGAGTTTTATCTCCAAACGTATCTATTTGGATTTTGATGCAGATTTCAGTCTGACCGATGCCTCGTCGCTATCCGGCAATGCCCGTGGGAAGAGTCTGAAAGAGATCGTCAACTCCATCGACTCTCTTAATGAGAGCTATGACAGCATAGGACGCGTGTCTTATAATCAAGCACGTACCTTCTATTTTGCCAACGTTCGTCTTTCCAAGAAAGACTCTTTGATGGCCGTAAAACGTGGTATGTCAAAGTCATTTGATATTGACAAAGTCTTCGAGAAGTCACCTGCTGAGCAAAAGCGGATGGCGGTGTCGGCAGCGTTGAGCAAGGCCCAAACGGCTGTCAATGACTTGGATTTCAGAAGCATGATGACTAAGGACAATGAGCGAATGGTACGTGAGCACCAGATCGAGGCTCAGAATAAGTTCATGTTGGCCTTACAGTGTCTGCTGTTCTTCTTCATCGGCGCTCCTTTGGGCGCTATCATCCGCAAGGGAGGTTTGGGTGTGCCGGTCATCGTGTCCGTATTAGTCTTTATCGTGTTCTATATCATCGACAACTCCAGTTACCAAATGGCGCGCAAAGGCATGTGGGCCGTATGGATGGGTCGTACGTTGGCACCGGTTGTGATGACGCCACTTGCTGTCTTCATTACATACAAGGCCTGCAACGATTCTATGGTGTTCAATGCCGATGCTTGGCGAGACATGTTCCGCCGCTTGTTAGGCTTGAGAACGAAACGCAGCATTCAGGGTAAGGAAGTGATCATCAATGAGCCGAACTATGCAGAGGACCATGACAAACTCCTTATTATTAATAAGGATGTGGTTGCTTACTCCAAGGCCCATAAACTCGTGGCTCCACCAAATGTCATCAAGGTGTTCTTCAAGTATCATCCCGATCATGAGATAGAGCGAGTGAATGATGAACTCGAAGCTGTCATCAAGGACCTCGCCAATACCCGCGATCCTTATGTCCTGCAGCAGATCAACCAATATCCCATATTGACGTTGAAAGCGCATACACGTCCGTTTGAGCGTAAGTGGCTGAACATCCTTTCTGCGCTTATCGTGCCGTTGGGCATGTTCTTCTATTTCCGCATGTGGCGTTTCCGTCTCCGCCTCTTACGGGATTTGAAGCAGATACGTTTTACAGACACAAACATTATCAATCATATAGAGAGAAAGCAGAGACTGGCTGCCGAGCTGGCTCATCGGTCAGAGGCCGAGCCCCAAGTTTCTGTGGATGAATAAGTAACAAATAAAGGAATCATAACATGGCAGACTTCAAACTTAGCAGCATCGAAGATGCAGTGAAAGACTTTAAGGAAGGTAAATTCGTCATTGTCGTAGATGATGAAGACCGTGAGAATGAGGGCGACCTGATTATAGCAGCAGAAAAGATCACTCCTGAGAAGGTGAATTTTATGCTCAAGAATGCGCGAGGCGTGCTTTGTGCGCCGATCACCTTGTCGCGTGCCGATGAGTTGGACTTGCCCCATCAGGTGGAAGAGAACACTTCAATGTTGGGCACACCTTTCACGATCACGGTGGATAAGTTGGAGGGTTGCACTACGGGCGTGTCTGCTCATGATCGAGCTGCCACAATACTTGCTTTAGCAGATCCCGCCTCCACCCCTCAGACTTTCGGTCGTCCGGGTCATATCAATCCTCTGTATGCTCAGGACAACGGCGTGCTGCGTCGTTCCGGTCATACCGAAGCCGCAGTGGATCTTTGTAAGTTGGCCGGTTTGTATCCAGCCGGTGCGCTGATGGAGATCATGAACGACGACGGCTCCATGGCCCGTATGCCTCAGTTGCAGGAGAAGGCCAAGGAGTGGGGACTTCGCATCATTACGATCAAGGACCTCATTGCCTACCGTCTCCGCAAAGAGTCCAGCATAGAAGTCGGCGAGGAGGTTGATCTCCCAACCGTCTATGGCCATTTCCGTCTGATCCCGTTCCGCCAGACCAGCAACGGTTTGGAGCATATGGCGCTCATCAAGGGAGAATGGAAGGACGACGAGCCCATCCTCGTGCGTGTCCACTCTTCCTGTGCAACCGGTGATATCTTGGGCAGCATGCGTTGTGATTGTGGCGAACAGCTCCACAAGTCCATGCAGATGATCGAGAAGGAAGGCAAGGGCGTAGTCATCTATATGCAGCAAGAGGGTAGGGGTATCGGCCTGATGAACAAGATCGCTGCCTATAAGCTTCAAGAGCAGGGTATGGACACCGTAGATGCCAATGTCCACCTTGGCTTCAAGCCCGACGAGCGCGATTATGGTTGTGGCGCGCAGATGCTTCGTCATCTCCATGTCCATAAGATGCGGCTGATGACCAACAATCCTACTAAGCGTGTCGGTCTGGAAGCATACGGCTTGGAGATCGTAGAGAATGTACCCATCGAAGTGACACCCAACCGTTACGACATTAAGTATCTGAGAACCAAGCGGGATCGTATGGGACATCAGCTGCATATTAAATGATGTGTAGGTAATACGATTGTAACATTATTATTTCAATTTGAAAATAAAAAGCATGTTTCTTTCGTTATAACGAATAAAATGCTTACTTTTGCAAATGAAATCATATTAAAGGAATCACTATGGCACAATTATCAGACCGTCTGAATCGATTGGCACCTTCTGCCACGTTGGCTATGTCTCAGAAAAGCAACGAGATGAAAGCCCAGGGTATCGACGTTATCAATATGAGCGTGGGTGAGCCGGACTTCAACACTCCGGAGCATATCAAGGCAGCCGGAAAGAAGGCTATCGATGACAATTACTCCAAATATTCTCCCGTGCCGGGTTATCTGGCACTGAGAAACGCCATTTCGGAGAAACTCGACAAAGAGAATCATCTCCAATACAGCAATAAGGAGATCATTGTCGGTACGGGAGGCAAGCAAGGTGTCTGCAATACGATCTTAGCCTTGGTCAATCCCGGCGACGAGGTTATCATCCCCGCACCTTACTGGGTCAGCTATCCTCAGATGGTGAAGTTGGCCGGAGGCACTCCGGTCGTCATCCGTGCCAGCTTCGAGCAGAATTTCCGCATCACAGCCAAGCAGTTGGAGGAGGCCATTACTCCTAAGACCAAGATGCTGATCCTCTGCTCGCCCAGTAACCCGACCGGTAGCGTCTACTCTCAAGAAGAGCTCAACGAACTGGCAAAGGTTGTTCTTGCTCATGAAGATCTGTTCGTCCTCTCTGACGAGATCTACGAACACATTAATTATATAGGCAAGAGCGCCAGCATCGCCTCTTATCCGGGCATGAAAGAGCGTACCATCATCTGCAATGGCGTCAGCAAAGCATACGCTATGACCGGCTGGCGTTTGGGATGGGTAGCAGCTCCCGAATGGATCGTCAAAGGCATCAACAAGTTGCAGGGTCAGTACACCAGCGGTACTTGCGATGTCAGCCAGATGGCAGCCCTCGCCGCTTACCAGAGCAGCCAGGATTGTGTCGAGGAGATGCGCAAGGCCTTTGAGAAGCGTCGTGATCTCATCGTGAGCCTTGCCCGTGAGATACCCGGACTGGAAGTCAACGTTCCTGAGGGTGCCTTCTATCTCTTCCCCAAGTGCTCCAGTTTCTTTGGCAAGAGCGACGGCAAGACCGTTATCAACAACTCTACTGATTTCGCAATGTATCTCCTTCAGGAAGGTCATGTTGCGACGGTTGGAGGAGATGCGTTCGGTGATCCCGACTGCTTCCGCATGAGCTACGCCACAAGCGACGACAATATCAAGGAGGCTATGCGCAGAATTAAAGAGGTAACGGCTCGTTTGAAATAAAAATTTGTTAAACAAGAAGAATTACTCTCTTAGTCAAGCATAAATTGCTATCTTTGCGTGTGGATTCCGCCGATAAAGTGGTTTTGGACGCGTAAGCGTGGTCTTTTGTAAGACGAAGAATAGAAAGATAACAACTTAAATTTACTATAAACCAAAAAATTATTCAAAATTATGGCAACATCACAAAAGGTGGCAGCTCCAGCAGCTGCAAAGAAGTCTCAGGGCTTCACTGGTATCAGAGGTGCGTTCTGGATCATTGTATTGTGCTTCATCGCAGCTCTTTGCATCTTCAATCTCGTTCTTGGTAACGGCGACAACTTCCAGGGTGGCGACAACGCCAATGCTCCTGTCAACATCCTCGGTACTATCTTCAAGGGTGGTTATGTGGTGCCTGTGATCCACACACTGTTGCTCACCGTGCTCTGCCTCACTGTTGAGCGCTGGTTGGCTTTGAAGACCGCATTCGGTAAGAAGAACCTCACCAAGTTCGTGGCAAACATCAAGGCAGCTCTGAAGGCTAACGACTTCGACAAGGCTGAGAAGCTCTGCAACGAGATGCGCGGTTCTGTTGCAAACGTTGTCCTCGCTTCTCTTCACGCTTACAAGGATATGGAGAGCGGTGCTAACGCATCTCTGAAGAAGAGCCAGAAGGTCGCTAAGATCCAGCAGGCTCACGAGGAGGCTACTCAGCTTGAGATGCCTACTCTGCAGATGAACCTCCCGATCATCGCAACCATCGTTACACTGGGTACACTTACCGGACTGCTTGGTACTGTGACCGGTATGATCCGTTCATTCCAGGCTCTGGCTGCCGGTGGTGGTGGTGACTCTCTCGCCCTGTCAACTGGTATTTCTGAGGCCCTTGTGAACACGGCCTTCGGTATCGCAACTTCTTGGTGCGCCGTTATTTCTTATAACTTCTTCACCAACAAGATCGATAAGCTGACATACGCACTCGACGAAGTAGGTTACACAATCGCTCAGACATACGAAGCTAACCACACAGACGAGGCTTAATTTTACTAACCCTTTAAAATTTTATCATTATGGGTAAAGTAAAAATAGCTAAGAAAGACGTCTGGATAGACATGACACCAATGTCTGACGTGATGGTCCTTCTGCTTACCTTCTTCATGTTGACGTCTACGTTCGTGAAGCAGGAGCCCGTGAAGGTCAACACGCCTGGCTCAGTGTCTGAAATCAAAGTTCCAGAGAAGAACGTCCTGAGTATCTTGGTCAGCAATGACGGTAAGATATTCATGAGCATGGACAAGACGACCGATGTCCAGACCACTCTTGAGGATGTGGCCGGTCAGTTTGGCTTGTCGCTCTCACCCGCTGAGGAGAAGAAGTTCCTCAACGATCCTATGTGGGGCGTTCCAATGAATGACCTGAAGGGCTACTTGGCCCTGCCGAAGACAGAAATGCCTGTTGCCATCAAGAAGTATGGTATTCCTACAGACTCTGTTCCCGGCAAGACAGGTGATGCCGCTATGAGCGAATTCCAGATTTGGGTAAAGGCAGCCAAGAACACCAACCCTGATGCCAAGATCGCTATCAAGGCTGACGAGAAGACTCCTTACCGCATCGTGAAGAAGATCATGAGCGAGCTTCAGGACATGAACGAGAACCGTTACTACCTGATTACTCAATATAAGAAACAGGAGGACTAATAGATGGCAAAGCAAGGAAAAAGCAAGCAAAAGAAGATGAATGTCCGTGTGGACTTCACTCCTATGGTTGACATGATGATGCTTCTTATTACGTTCTTCATGCTTTGTACCTCTCTGGCTAAACCCCAGACGATGGAATTGAGTATGCCGAGTAACGATAAGAACATTCAAGATCAGGACAAGAGTGTCACAAAGGCATCGTATACCATTACGATCTATTGTGCCGCTGACAATCAGATCTATTATGTGGCTGGTCAGGTAAAGCCTGAGGATCCCACTTGTCTGAAGAAGACAACATGGGGCACCAAGGGTATCCGCTCAGTGTTGTACAATCACGTTACGGAGGATGGAACCTATCCTGTTCAGGACGTGATGAAGGCAAAGGTGGCTCTTGACAAGCAGCGCCAAGATATGGAAAGCAAAGGAAAGAAGATGCCTGACAGCATCTACGACCAGAAGCTTGCCCAAATCAAAGCCGGTATCCTTCCTGATAAGCGGATCGGTACCATGACCGTGATTATCAAGGCTACCGACGACGCTAATTACAAGAATCTGGTAGACGCTCTCGATGAGATGCAGATCTGCAGCATTGGTAAGTATGTGATCGATAAGCTTAATCCTCAGGACATTGAACTTCTGAAGAAGAACAATGTGAAGTTTTAAGCACATTCAGTAACGATTAAAAAGTGAAAAAATGGCAAATATTGATTTAACAACCAATGGTTGGGTCGATCTTATCTTTGAGGGAAGAAACCATGAATACGGAGCCTACAAGCTTCGTAAGGGTACTCCCAAGAGAAACGTCTACTCAATCATTGTGATTGCGGTGTTGGCCGCCCTTTTGGTTGGCATTTATGTGGCCAAGTCTGCTTACGACAAGTATCAGGCTGCCCATGCCAAGAATGAGGCCGTCACCGAGCTTTCCGCTCTCAATCAGCCCAAGCAGAAAAAGGCTGAGGTGAAGCGTAAGGAAATAGTAGAGCCTGAGAAGAAAGAGGTTGTCAAGGAGGTTAAGTCTTCTATCAAGTTCACGGCACCTGTCATCAAGAAAGATAACGAGGTGAAGCCCGAGGAGGAGATGAAGACCCAGGCTGAGTTGATGCAGACCAACACTGCTATCGGTGCTCTTGACGTGAAAGGCAACAGCGACAATGGTGAGATTCTGAAGGTCACACAGCGTGTGGCCGATGAGCCTGTCAAGCCTGCTGAGGAAAAGCCTGAAGTAGAGAACAAGGTCTTCGAGGTTGTGGAGCAGATGCCTTCCTTCCCGGGTGGTCCTTCTGCTTTGATGAGGTACCTCAGCGAAAACATCAAGTATCCTGTCGTAGCTCAGGAGAATGGTGTTCAGGGTCGTGTCGTCGTTTCTTTCGTTGTTGAGCGCGACGGTTCTATCACTGACGTGAAGGTAGCGCGTTCTGTAGACCCCTCTCTTGACCGTGAGGCCATGCGCGTGGTTCGTTCCATGCCGCACTGGATTCCTGGTAAGCAGAACGGCTCTGCTGTTCGTGTGAAGTATAACGTACCTGTATCTTTCAGATTGCAGTAAAAGTTTATATGAAGAAAATAACATCTTACTTTTTTGTAGGATTAGCACTTTCTGTCTGTCTTCTCTCTGCTTGCGGCAACAGCAAGAAGGGAAAAGACGGGCGGACAGATACTTACTCATCAGGGACGATCAGTTTCGTCTCTGATGAGAGTTTTAGTCCCATTATCGAAGACGAGCGCTTCGTCTTTGAGCATGATTATCCTCAAGCCAAGGTAAAGCCCATCTATACCAACGAGAGCGATGCCATCAATCGCGTACTCAGTGGCAAGTCTTGGCTGGCATTCACGGCGCGCAATTTCACTCCCTCCGAGTTAAAGAGCTTGCAGGCTCAGAACTATCGTCCTGTAGCTATCAAGTTGGCATATGATGCTTTGGCCTTTATCTGCCACAAGGATTGCCGTGATACCTTGCTGTCTGTTCAGAACATCCGTGATATCATGAACGGCAAGGCAACGAAGTGGAGTGACATTTTCAAGGATGGCTCCCACGAGCCTATCACCGTCGTATTTGACAACCCGAAGTCAAGTACCGTTCATTATGTAGAAGATTCCATACTTGGCGGTCATGCCATTCTCAACAAGAACGTGGCAGCAGTGAAGAAAACCGCCGATGTGATCAAATATGTCGAGCAACATCGTGACGCTATTGGCATTATTGGCAACAACTGGCTCAACGACAAAGGCGACAGCACCAACCTCACGTTCAACCGCAACATCCGCGTGATGAGTGTGAGTCTGATTCATCCCGCAACTCCCACGAGTGGGCGCAAACCCTATCAATACTATATCTATAGTGGTGAGTATCCATTGGTACGTACTATTTATGCATTGCTTAATGATCCTCGTCAGGGCTTGCCATGGGGATTTGCCCATTTCATAGAGGGGCCGAAGGGTCAGCGCATTGTCATGCGTGCCGGTTTGCTTCCGGTTCTTGGCAATATCAATGTAAGAGATGTTAATGTAGGTCAATAGCAGAAACTTTCTGCTTGTAGGTTCGTCTTTGCATTAAAGTATTCATAAACATAACAGAACTCTATAAAACAGTAGAATTATGAAGGCTTATAAATATTTATTGATTGGTGCGCTGATGCTTGGTTCGTCAGTGCCTACTTTCGCTCAGAACGACAACAAAGCAGTCATTGAGCAGGGCACCAAGGTCATCTTGGCTAAAGGTGCTGATTACAAGGATCAGGTAAAGCAGCTCTACAAGGAGAACAAGAAGAATCCGGAGGTGCTTGTCGCTTTTGGTAAAGTGTTCCTGGCACAGAAGGATACTGCTAATGCAAAGGCTTTCGCCAACTATGCATTGGCCCGCAATCCTAAGTATGCCAAGGCATTCTTGTTGAAAGGTGACATTGCCGTCTCTATGGATGACGCTGGTGGTGCCGCCGAGAACTATCAGCAAGCTAAGTATTTCGACCCGAAGGATCCTGAGGGCTATTACAAGTATGCCATGATTCTGCGTGGCCGTAGCCCTGAGGATGCCGTGAGCAACCTTGAGGATCTTCGCAAGCAGCGTCCTGATTATCCTGTTGACGCTTTGGCTGGCCGTATCTATTATTTCTCTTCCGTGCCTAATCACTTCCAGAAGGCTGAGTCTTACTTCAACAAGGTTCAGAACATTGCTTCCATGGAGGATGAAGACATCACTCGTTATGCAATGACAGAGTTCTTGCTGGGTAACTCTCAGAAGAGTATTGATGTCGCCAAGGCTGGTCTGACTAAGGATCCCCGTCGTGCTGGTTGGAACCGTTTGGTGTTCTGGAACTACACTAACCTGAGCGATTCCCAAAATGCATTGGACTATGCCGACCGTTTGTTCAACAAGAGTGACAGTGCTCATATCACAGCTGACGACTACGGCTACTACGGCAAGGCCCTTTCTCTCGCAAAGCGCTATGACGAGGCTATTACCGCTTACAACAAGGCTATTGAGGATTTGGCTGTTGACAGCAATGCCATCGCTTCCAAGTCTGTGCTTTTGAAGAACCTCTCTGATGTCTATAAAGAGAAGGGTGATTTCAACAATTCTGTAGCTTACCTCGAGAAGTCTATCGACGCCAAGGACAAGCCGACGATGGACGACTATGATACCATGGCTGGTCTCTATACTGATTACGCTTCCAAGAAGTCTGCTGCCGGTGACAAGGCTGCCGCCGCTGCTGCTTTCAAGAAGGCTGATGAGGTTTATGCCAAGATCATGGAATTGTTCCCCAACTACAAGAACTACTGCAACTACATGCGTGGTCAGATCAATGCCAACCTCGATCCTGACAGCAAGGCAGGCCTTGCCAAGCCTTACTATGAGGCACTTTCCTCCAGTCTTGAGGAGAAGGCAGAGCTGAGCAGCAGCGAGAAAGCAATGCTTAAGCAAGCTTATCTCTATATGTTGGTCTATGACTACAATGTCAAGAAGAACACGGCAGGTGCTAAAGTGTGGGCTAAGAAGCTCCTCGTTGTTGATCCTGAGAACGAGACTGCTAAGCAGGTCGCAGCTCTCAAGTAATTAGAAATTCCATTCCATTCATTCAATATGGGCTCCACGGTTTCGTGGAGCCTTTTTTTGCCCCTCCCTACACCAAGCCTCTCCCTCCTCCAAGCCTCTCCCTAACCCTCAGCCCTTCCCTAACCCTTCCCAAGGGGAGGGAATTGCGATACCATTGGGAGCGCTTGCTTCTTATGGGATAACCATGTCAAATGAAACCAATACTTTAATCATTCGTTCTTAATACCGTTCTTTGTACATTGGCAGCTCGCTAAGCCTTTTTCAGAACTCTAACCATTCTCCTTTTAGATGGACAAATCAATCGGCGCTTGAAGTGGACATTTACCGTATTTTGATCTCTAAAGCCTATTATTTACACCAAAAATACAGTTTGTCCAACTTGTTTTGCGTTTTGTCCACCGTGTTTTAATACACTTTTTCTAATTTTGGGCACAGAAACGTAAACATCAATAATAAACCTAATTATTACTACAATGAAGAAACAACTCTTCTCAGTGATGCTATGCTTGGGTGCGATGGGTGGCTTGTCCACCTTCCCGATGCCGTTACAGGCTGCCGTGTCACAATCACAGACGATTAAGGTGAAAGGCCAGATTGTAGACGATCAGGGTGAACCGCTTACTGGAGCCACCATTAAGATTAAAGGTGGACAGGGTGGTACCGTGACCGATCTCGACGGTAATTTCAATCTTGACGCTCCTGCCAATGCTACGCTCATCGTTAGTTATGTAGGTTATAAGGACCGCGAGATTGCCGTGCGCGGACGCGCGATCATTGATAAGATTCAGATGACAACAGATGACCATGTTTTGGACCAGGTCGTTGTCGTCGGTTATGGTACACAGAAGAAAGCCGACTTGACCGGTTCTGTTGCCGTGGTCAATGCCGATCAATTAAAGAAGGTGTCTAACTCCAACATCTCCACGATGCTTGAGGGTAAGGTTCCGGGCGTACAGATTACAACCGATGGTCAGCCAGGTGCAGATCCTTCTGTACGTATCCGTGGTATCAGTACTTTTGGTAGTTCTGCACCTCTTTATGTTGTCGATGGTGTGCCAATGGGAACTACTATCCGCGACTTCTCAGCCAACGATATAGAGTCTATCCAGATCTTGAAGGATGCTGCCGCCGGTGCCATCTACGGTTCTCGTGCTGGTAATGGTGTGGTCATCATCACCACCAAGCATGGTCGTAAGGATCAGCCTTTGAAAGTCGACTATAGTGGCTACTTTGGCGTAGACAAGATTTCCAAGGGTGTTTATGATCTGATGGACGCAGATCAGTACAGCAACTATATTGGTCAGGCATGTGCCAACAGTGGTACCACACTTCCCAGCGGCTATAAGCTCGGTGAGGATGGCAAGTACCATTTCCAGGATGCTACCAATACCGACTGGTTCGATGAAGTCTTCAAGACTGGTATCCGTCAGAACCATAATGTCAACCTCAGTGGTGGCGGTGCCAACAATACCTATAATATAGCACTCGATTACTTCAATCAGAAGGGAACCATCGAGGGTGCCGGTCCTGATTATCAGCGCTACACGGCACGTGTGAACAACTCTATGGACACCAAGTTCATCAAGTTCCAGACCAGCGTCGTTTATTCTCATTCCAAGCAGAACAATATGGCCATTTCCAATGCCTCTGAGTATGTGCAGGGACTTTATGGTGATGTAACCAATGTGCTTCGTGGTACACTGCTTATGCAACCGACCATCAAGGCTTACGATCCTTCTACTTGGGTTCTCGACGACAAAGTCGGTTCTGCCAGTGGCTACAACTATGATGCCTATGGCTATGGTGTGTACAACGATTTGGTTCATGGTGATATCTCCGCTTCCAATCCGTTGCTCGTCAACAACCTGCTCAAGCGCAACACACTTGTTGACCGCTTCGTAGGTACAGGCTCTGCAGACGTTGACCTGTTGAAGATGTTGGGTGTAGATACCAAGACCCAACACCTTAATTATAAGATCAATCTCTCCTATAGCAAGACTCACGCTCAGGACTTCACTTGGATTCCTTCCTGGATTCAGAGCAACCGTGTCTACTTGGCCAAGACCAATGAGAAACTCACCAAGGGTACTCGTACCTATGCTGACGCATTGATGGAGAACACCCTTACTTATGACGGACATATCGGTAAGCACAATATCAATTTCGTTGCCGGTACCGCTTATCAGGAGGAGAACACCAACACGCTGACGGCTTGGGGCAATGAGTTCAGCGAGCCTTACTTCCTTCAGATCCAGAATGCCAAGACCCGCGATGCCAACTCTTTTGAGTACAAGCACGCTATCATGTCATACTTCGGCCGTCTGAACTACAACTACGACGAGAAATATCTTCTCTCAGCTATTGTCCGTCGTGATGGCAGTAGCCGTCTGTCCAAGGATAAGCGCTGGTCCACTTTCCCCTCTGTGTCTTTGGGTTGGCGTATCGACAAGGAGAAGTTCTTCCCTGTCAGCAAGGATATCATCAACCTGTTGAAGCTTCGCGCAAGCTATGGTGAGATTGGTATTGACAATGTTGGTGACTACGCTATCCAGACCACGATGGACCGCAACAATATGAGCTACAGCTTCGGCAACAACATCGTTTACGGTTCTGCTATCTCCACTTTCGTCAATCAGAATCTTGAGTGGGAGCGTCGTATCACCAAGAACATTGGTCTTGACATCGCCATGTTTGGCAACCGTCTTGAGTTCACTGCTGAATGGTTCAAGAACCGTTCTAAGAATTTGCTCTACGGAGTACCTGTTCCGGAGAATGCCGGTGTGAGCAATACCAGTGTGACGATGAACGCCGCTACTTTGGACAACAGTGGTTGGGAGTTCAGCGGTACTTATCGCAACAACGATCATCCTCTGAAATATCAGATCAGTGCCAACCTCAGCACGCTTAAGAATAAGGTAGTGCAGCTTGGTTTCAGCAAGGATGCCTATATCACTGGCAACTATATCACAGAGCTTGGAAAAGAGATTGGTAAGTTCTACGGTTATGTCTATGAGGGTATCGCCCGCACGCAGGCCGACCTCGACAACCATGCCACCCAGCAGGGAGCCAATGTCGGTGACTGCCTCTACAAGGATGTCAGTGGTCCTGACGGTAAGCCCGATGGCAAAATCGACGAGAACGACCGTGTCGTCCTTGGCAGCGGTATGCCTAAAGTCAACTTTGGTATCAGTGCCCATCTGGAGTACAAGGGCTTCGATCTGACTGTTTCTACCTTCGGTGCTTTGGGCTATCACGTTTCCGACGACATCTACAACAGTCTGAATTCGTGCTACGGCTGGGCTAACAAGGACGTTGCCATGGCCGATGCCAACCGCTTGAGCGAGGATGGAAAGACCTATCTGAGCAATGTGCCTCGTACTTACGCTACCAACAACGCCCAGCAGGCTTGGAACGATCTCTTTAGCAGTCGTAAGATTCAGAATGCCGCTTATTGGAAGATCGCCAACGTAGAACTTGGTTACAACATGCCAGACAAGTGGTTTGGCGGATATGTAAACAGCGTGCGCGTTTATGTCTCTGCACAGAACCTCTATACCTTCACAGGTTATCATGGTTACAATGTCGACTATGCCGGAGGTGTGTGGACACCGGGTTACAACTTCTGTTCATTCCCGACACCGCGTACATTCATGTGCGGTCTTCACTTCTCATTCTAATGTTGACAACAAAACACAACTGATAAACATTACGTCAATATGAAACTCTATCATATCTCCCTCGCCCTCTTGTTGGGCCTCGGAACCCTTACATCCTGTAACGACAAGCTCGATTTGGACAATCCCAATCAGCAGACCTCAGCCACCTTCGGCTTCAATGCCGATGATTTGGAGGAAAGTGTGGTGGCTGCCTATAACCACATCCGCATGGAGGGCTCTTATGCCCGTGTGGGCTACACCATCGACATGTGCCGTGGCGATGAGGTGTGGAACTCCTCACAAGTGTGGTATCTTCCGTTCGACAACCTCAACCTTCCTGTCTCCGGTGACATCGGCTGGTGGGTATGGCGTGAGTGGTACTATACCATCAACGTCTGCAACTTCGGTCTCTCCCGCACCGGCGATGATGACAGCAAGTTGAGCGAGCGCATGAAGGACATCAAGGGACAGTTGCTGTTCCTGCGTGCCCTGGCCTATTACAACTTGGCCGGATATTATCAGGACGTGCCATTGATCACTGACTACAACACTTATTCTTCTCTTGACGGTCTCTATGCCACCAACAACACCTTCGACGAGGTCATGGACCAGGTGGAGAAAGACTTCAAAGAGGCTGTAGACCTGTTGCCTTCACGCGACAAGGGCGGAGAGTGGGCCAAGGGACGTGCCACCTGTGGTGCCGCTGCCGGTTACTATGCCCGTGCATTGATGCAGCGCCATAAGTACAGCGAGGCTCTGACTGTCTTGAAGGACATTATCAACAAGAAGTACGGCTCTTATAAACTCATGGCCAACTATGGCGACAACTTCCGTGAGGGTGCACAGTACGAGAACAATGATGAGAGCCTCTTTGAGGTACAGTTCCTCGACTATGGCACACAGGGCACCGACGATGAGTGGACTCCTGTCAACACCAGCAAGAACGCTACGCAAGGCTCAGCTATCGAAAGCAACTGCGGTCCAGGTGCCTATGGTGGCTGGGCTGACCTGAGTGCTTCGCCTTGGCTCTATCAGCTTTTCAAGCAGGAGCGTACCAAGAGTGGCAAACTTGATCCGCGTCTTTATTGGACCATCGGCACCTACGAGGCAGACTGGGACAATGATGATCAGACGCTTGGCAACGTATGCTACAAGTCTAAGATGACACCGATCGATACCGTCGTCACCAACAACAACAATGGCGGTCTGCCTATCTGCAAGTATACCAATATGCGTACCGGTCTCTATGACAAGGTGGTCACTGGTCTTCACGACGGTATCAACCTGCGTCTGATGCGCTACTCCGATGTGCTGCTGCGTGCTGCAGAGTGCGAGAACGAGGTCAACGGCCCGACACAGCAGGCTATCGACTGGATCAATGAGGTGCGTCGTCGCGCCGGATTGGCTGATCTGAAATTAGCTGACTTCCCGACGAAGGACAAGCTCTTTGAGCAGATTGCCAATGTAGAGCGTCCGAAGGAGTTCGGCTGTGAGTTTGGTCGTGGTTTCGATCTTCTGCGCTGGGGATTCTTCTACAGTGCCGACCGTCTGCAGCAGCTCAAGGAGCATGGAACCTACCGTTGCTCGATCCATCATGCCAAGGATCCGGTTAGCTATGATCTTGTCGGCAAGGATCCTGAGGTGAAGTGCTCTTACGACACCTATGTGCCCGGTCACGAGTTCCTGCCCATCGTGGAGACGCTGACCAACAAGAACCCGAACCTCAAGGGTAACTCAGCCAACAACAGCACCGACAACAGTGAGTATTTCAAGACCAACGGATGGACGGTACATCCTGTTGTCAGCTTGAGCAAATAAGCCAAACGATAACTATAAAAAGAAAAAACAATGAGATATTTCAAGCATATAGCCAAAGCACTGTGCATGACAGCACTGGGTGTGATGGCTTTGACCGGGTGCGAGGGTGCTGATCAGTACGGTATCGACTCTCCCGATTGGATCAAAGACAAGATCGACTCCATCAACAACTCTAAGCAGTCGCACGAGGAAGTCCTCGAGGGCATGCAGGAGGATGTGTACACGATCGGTAAAACCGACTTCTCTACCGGCTGGTGGGCTGAGTTCTCCAAGTATTATGTCATTGGTGAGAATCAGAAGTGGTACGCTCAGTTCAACCTGAACCTCAATCCGGATGACAATACCTACTTCAAGAACTTCGCGGTTGTCATCACCAATGATTGTGACCGTGGCGCTACTGACTATAAGGAGTATGGTGCCATCCGCTTCGATGCAACGGGTGACTCGGCTACCTACAACTCGCAGTGGGGTAGCGACTACTATAAGTTGCCGTTTAAGTTTACCACCAGTACGCAGCTGTTGAGTCCGGAAGACAACAAGGATGCCAACATGCAGAAGCTCGGTGGCAAAGTAACACTGACTGTTGACCGCTCACGCAAAGACTCCTTCGTTGTGAAGATGACTAACGGCGCGGTGACGAAGACTTATACACAGCCTTACGCACTGAAAAATATGAATCCCGACGCTTCCGATACCAACATCCGTTGCTTCCTCGTGCCCGAAGGCTCTTATATCGACTTCCTCTCGACCAACATTGTGCCTATCGGCGGTCTGACCTCTGCTGAGGACAAGCAGCCACTGTCGATGACGCTGAACAATGTGCCCGACGAGGTGGATCTCGGTACTTCGCTCGATGATGCCATGCAGAACGTCTCCGCTGAGGTGACCTATGAGGAGGGCGTGAAGAAGACCATCCCGGCTTCCGAACTCTACTTCTCTGCCATCAACGACATGAACGTGGCTGGCGAGAAGACACTCACCGTCATCTACAACAAGACCTTCAAAGGCGAGGCCTCTGCCAAACCTATCGTGGCTTATGCTACTTTCAAGGTTGTACAGCAGATAGCTTCCATCAAGATCACTAAGCAGCCTACACGCACCACCTACTATTTCTATAAGAGTGCTGCCACAGAGGCTATGGGCGACCGCACGATGGCCTTTGACCCGACAGGCATGGAGGTGACCGCCACCTACAAGAATGGAGAGACGGGTGTCCTCGACAACAGCAAGCTGAAGTTCTCTGCCGTCGCCGCTTCGGCTGGCAAAAAGGCTGTGACGATCTCTACTGCCAACGGCAAGGAGGCAAAGACCATGGTCACTGTGAAAGAGTCTGCAAGTAGTGCTGCCGCGTTCTCGCCAAGCCTTGTAGGTCTGAAAGACAACACCACAGCTTGGTGGACAGCCTTCTCCGACGACGTGAAGGTTCCGGCTGGTGAGACTCGTTCGTTCTCTTTCACCAACTATACCGACGGCTTGAGCAATTGGTACAACTTTCTCACCATCCTGCGGAATGCCGACAAGGGTGAGTATGGTGTGGTGCGTGCCGACAACTATGGTTGGGGCAACGGCTACGCCGCTTGCCAGCACGACGGTACGGCAGGTGCTGACTGGGCAAGCTGGCTCGCTGCCATGAACGGAGCCAAGGTCACGGTCTATGTTACCAACTGCAACAATGGTACGGCTGACGTTCAGGCCATCATGAAGGGTACTGACGGAAAGACCTACACCCAGTATTACTTAGGCCTCAACACCGTAGATCCCGCCGACCTCTATGTCGCCTTCACCGCTGACCACTGCCATTTGGTGGCTGGTACGTCCGGTGCCAAGCGACATGTTCACAGACGATAAGTGATAAGTAACGGTAAGGCTCGCTCCCCATTCCCTCAGTAGGAGGGATGGGGAAGGGCTTTACCACTTTTTTTTGATAATTATGAAGCATCTTCAACTCTTTACAGCCGTCGGCCTGCTCGCCCTCAGCACTGTCGCTACATACGCCAACGACAAGACCAGGGTCAGCTACAAGGAAGTGGCGGTTCATGATCCCTCTATTGTTGCCGACGGTAGCAACTACTATCTCTTCGGCTCGCATCTTGCCACGGCGAAGTCCAGCGATATGCTCAATTGGACTTACTTTGGTGGTGGCGAGACTGACGCTTGCACGCTCTTTGCCAATACTGCCGGCTATGCCAACGCCTACAACACACAGAAGATCACTTCTGTGAAGAACTATAAGGGCGAGACTGTCTCCTTTGGCAACTTCAATGCCCACAGCTGGCAGTGCAAAGGCAATAATGTTCAGGGCATGCAGTGGGCTCCTGATGTTGTTCGCAGCCGCAAGACGGGCAAGTGGCTCATGTATATGTCGGTCAACGGTGACTATTGGGCATCGTCCATCGTCTGTCTTGCTGCCGACAACATCGAGGGACCGTATGTCTATCAGGGACCTGTTGTCTTCTCCGGCTTTCAAGGACGCTATGACCACAACGTCTTTACAAAGACCAATGACTGGCAGCACACCGACTTGACCATTGCTACCGGTGCTACTTCGCTGCCCGCCCGCTATAATACGGATAAGTGGGGGAGCTACTGGCCCAACTGCATCGACCCTTGTGTGTTCTATGACAAGGACGGCAATCTGCTGATGTCCTACGGCTCTTGGTCGGGTGGCATCTGGGAGTTGAAGCTTGACGAAACAACAGGTCTGCGCGACTATACTCACACCTATCCTTACCAGATCAATGATAAGAACGCTGCTGAGGACGGTGCCGATGCCAACACCACCAGCGATCCTTACTTCGGCAAGAAGATCGCGGGCGGATACTATGTCTCGGGCGAGGGCTCGTTTATCCGTCATATCGGCAATTACTACTATCTCTTCCTCTCTTACGGAGGTCTGAACCCTAACGCGGGCTACGTGATGCGTGTCTTCCGCAGCGAGAATCCCGACGGTCCTTTCGTAGACGGGCAGGGTACCAGCGCGATCTACAGCCGATACGAACTCAACTACGGCAACAAATCCGTGACCAACCGTGGCATGAAGCTCATGGGGGCTTACGCCGGATGGGGCAGCATGACTCGCGGCGAGCGTGCCCAAGGTCATAACTCTGTTCTGGTCGACAACGATGGAGATGCCTTCCTGGTCTATCATACTAAATTCGACGATGGGACTGACTTCCATGAGGTGCGCGTGCATCCGCTCTTTGTCAACGAAGACGGCTGGCTCGTCACCGCTCCTTTCCGATTCACCGGAAAACAGACTACACAGAAACAAATCGAGAGCGAACGACTCTTCTCTGCTGAGCAGATCGCCGGCACCTATCATCTGCTCAAGCATCCTTACCAACAGACCTGCCGCTACGGAACAGATGGTGATAAACTGGATGCGCCTTTCAGCAAGGCCAACGCGCAAAAACCGGTGACGGTGACGCTCAGTGCCGACGGCACGGTATCGTGCCCGAGCAATGCCGATTACGATGGCACATGGAAGTTTACGCAGGACGGCAAGTCGTTTATCACGCTGAAACTCAACGGCTGGGACTACAGTGGCGTGGCGATCAAGCAGAACATTGACGGGTATAAGGACTGTCCCGCCACCTGCATTACTGCCACCAGCTTCGACGGCGTTCCCGTCTGGCTCTACAAAGAGGGCGTGCCTACGACGGGCATCCATGAGATCCAGGCTGATCAGAACAGCACTAAGGTTCAGCAGGCCTACAATCTCGCGGGTATGCCGGTCAGCGACAGCTACAAGGGCATCGTGATCGTGGGTGGAAAGAAAGTAGTGAGGAAATAGCTTAATCTACTCATCATTGAAAATCTTATTTTCCATGGCTGTGGCTGCGCTCAGCGTTGCCACGGTCTTGGCAGGAGAACCTGAGCGTCATGGCGTCACAGACCCTTGGGTTCATGACCCGGTCATGGCTTACGAGGACGGCACCTATCATCTCTATTGTACTGGTCCCGGCATCCTCAGCATGACCTCCTGCGACTTACATACGTGGGACATCGCTCAGCGTGGTGTCCTGCAAGACCATATTCCTGCTTGGGCGCATGACAGCGTACCCGGATTGCGGGGCGATCTCTGGGCACCGGACATCGTCCGTTACCGTGATCGCTGGTATATGGCTTATTCCTGCTCGACGTTTGGAAAGAACACGTCGGCCATCGGACTTCTCTCTGCCGACCGCCTCTCCGACAGCAGCGGCTGGCGTGACGAGGGCTGTATCATTGCCTCACGCGAGGGACGCGACAACTGGAATGCTATCGACCCCAACTTTGTCATCGACGACAACGGACAGCCGTGGCTGACCTACGGCTCGTTTTGGGATGGCATCCAGCTCCTTCGGCTCGACACTACGCTACATGCCGCTGCCGGAGCGCGTCCTTTCACCATCGCACGCCGCTATGCCAAGGGCACCAAGAGCCTTCCGGCCAATCCCACCTCGGACTTTGCAGGACCCAATGCCATCGAGGCTCCGTTCATCTTCAAGCACCAGGGCTGGTACTATCTCTTCGTCAGTCACGACTACTGTTGCCGGGGCATGAAGAGCAACTACCGTGTGGTCGTCGGACGAAGCCGGAAGATCACCGGCCCCTATCTCGACCGCGAGGGTAAGTCTATGCTCGATGGAGGCGGCACGCTCGTCATCGAAGGCGATAAGAAACGATATGAGGCAGCCGGCCATTGTGCCGTCTATCATCTCCCGTTGCCGAAGAAGCAAAAGAGAGGTGACCTCTTCATTTGCCATGGATATAGTATCAAAAGTGAAGGTATGCCAAAACTGGTCATCCGTACGGTTCGGTGGAACCATGGCTGGCCAGAACTAAAGTAGAAAGAGCATAGGATAGCAAGAGGCTCCAACCCGCTGTGGGTTGGAGCCTTTCTTGTTGTATGTTATATGGCGAGATGATTTTTTTTCAAAGCGTGAACTTTCTTTTCAAAAGCACTTCATTCTCAGCTTGCAATCAGGAGAAACTATTTAGGACTTTGAGACGGAAAGAGGAGTGGGGGAAGAGCTCTATAAAACATATCCTTTCTGTCTTTCTGTCTAAAGGAACTTGTCTTTCTGTCTTACTTCATCGTGAGGACCATGCGTCCTACATAGATCGCATTCTTACCATTCTGGTCCACAGGGATCTGTTTGCCATCGAGGTTGGGCACATAGCGCAGTGACTTGAAGAGCGTATGGCTGTGCCCTCCGAGCACGAGGTCGATGCCACGTGTATGGCTGATGACCATCTGGTCGCCCATGCCCTGCTCTTCCCAACCGAGATGAGAGATGAGGATCACCAAGTCACATTTCTGCTTGTGCAGCTCATCGGCCATCTGCTGAGCAGTAGCAATCGGGTCGAGATATTCCGTATCGAGATAGTTCTTCTTGTCGACAAGTCCTTCCATCTTCGGTGAAAGTCCGAAGACGCCGATCTTCAATCCTTTGCGCTTGATGATGACATAAGGCTTTACGATCTTGTCAAGGTCATACTGATGGAAGCGATAGTTGGCACAGACAATCGGGAAGTTTAGCTCACGAAACACTCTCGCCATGTTTTCCAGTCCGAAGTCGAACTCATGGTTGCCGATGGTGCCGGCATCATAGTGCATCAGATTCATCAGTCCCGCCTCAACATCTCCTTTGAACAACGTATAATAAGGAGAGCCCTGCGAGAAGTCACCACTGTCGAAGAGCAACAGCTGGGGATCCGCCTTACGCTGTTCTTCCAACATGGCAACGCGGCGCAGGAAACCACCACGATCCGCCAACGCCGTGTCAGCAAGGTTCTTGCTCAGCGGCAAGATGCAGCTGTGCGTGTCATTGGTATGCAGTATCGTCAGTTCCTTCTGTCGGCCTCCGGCATCGACGCCAAGGCTAACTGCTAAAAGGAGCAGCATGATATAGAGTCTACTAAAATATCTCATCGTTATCTATATTATCTATCTGTTTATCTTATTTGTTCCGTAATCCCTTAATACTTGAACAGGGTATTCTCCATTCAACACTCATCATTCAACATTCATCATTGAACCACAATTCTTCCCTCCACGTGACCGTCTACAGTCTTTCCTGCCTTGGTCATCTCCTGGAAGTAATGGCGGATGATATAGCGTGTGTCGTATTTCTCTTCTTGTGGCGACACCACATCCGTTGCTGCCTTATAGGCCGTCATCTTATCATTGCCGTGAGCCAAGTAGTCGATTGTAGCGATGCGGTAGCTGCCGTTCGGGTCGATCTCCTTGCCGTTGATGGTTGCGGACTTCAGCTGTCCGTCTTTTGTGATGACAAGCCGCACGCTATGGCTCACACCTTCACCGCCTACAGATGCTACCTGCTGGAAGAGTTCCTGCACCTTACTGCCGGAAAGGGTAAGATATGTGATATGGTTCTCAAAGGGGGCCACGTTGAGAATATCGCCGTAGGTCACCTTACCAGCAGGCAGAGATGCACGAATGCCACCAATGTTATACATACCGAAGTCGATATGCTCGCCCGTCTGCTTGCCATACCAGACGAGGATGTCAGACAGCAAGTTGCTCATATCGCTCTCCGGACGTTGCTTCGTCATATAGTGTGTCGTCGTACCCACAACGGGGTTCATCACCGAGTCCACGACATGTTTGTATGGAGCCAGCAGTGTTGTGGCTGCCTGATCCGGCTGGCGGTCATAGCGGCTGTCAACCATCACCTGTGTGCGCTGAATGTCAGTCAGATGGTATTGGCTGCCGCACGAAGGCAACAGCAGTACCCACGTCAGGCACAGTGCAGACAGCGTAGTATTTCTTTTCATCATGCTATATATAATAATGTGTATAATCAGTTAAGTGCCGCAAAGGTACGCATTTCCCAGTGAAAAGCCATCAAGAAAGCGGGAAAAGCGAAGCGAAAATGTTAAAAAGAACAGATTTTAATCCTCTGTTGCTCATATTTCATTGAAAAGCAGTAACTTTGCAAAGCTTTTCGGCCTAACCGCTGGTTGGAGGAAGAGTCTCCATGCTACGTTGGGTTGGAACGACAAACAACATTTAATTATACACACAATGGATTTGATTAAAGTTGCCGAGGAAGCATTTGCAACCGGCAAGAAGTTCCCTGAGTTCAAGTCAGGTGACACCATCACTGTCGCTTACAAAATTGTCGAGGGTAACAAGCAGCGTATTCAGCTGTATCGTGGCGTGGTCATCAAGATCAGCGGCCATGGCGACAAGAAGCGTTTCACCGTTCGTAAGATGTCTGGTACTGTAGGCGTAGAGCGTATCTTCCCTATCGAGTCTCCCAACATCGACAGCATCGAGGTGAACAAGCGTGGTAAGGTACGTCGCGCTAAACTTTACTATCTCCGTAACCTCACCGGTAAGGCTGCCCGCATTCAGGAAAAGCGTCAGGTGGTTGCTACTGAGAACAAGTAAAAAGAGATTTCTCGCTCTCTCCTCGTTAAGAGGAGAGGTGACTCTACCCACAGAGAACAAATGTTGGACTGCATTTGACGTAGCGAAAGCTATCATCAAAAGCAGTCCAACATTTTTTGTTTCCTACCGTCCATCGTTTCAGACAGCAGAAGCATAGCTCCTATTCTTCGTAGTTGATCGACGCGTCCGTGTCGCCGTGCACCGTGTCCATCAAGTCATCCCACGTCTGGAAACCGGCAAAGAGCGCCAGACGGTTACGCGCTTCCATCGACAGCCGGCGCTTTCCCGTCACCAGCTCCCACAGCTTTTTCAGCGAATGACTGCTCAAGTCCACATTGTGCTTAGCTAAGCGATGCGACGCTTTCTCAAAATCGGCCACCACCTCATGTGGCTCTTCTCTCAGCTTTTTGCCAGCTTCAGCAAAGAGCATTCTTAAATCCCTTTTCATAACAATCTTGTCCTTCCTCCAGACTTTCTATATACTTTCTCAATTTCTCGGTGCAAAGTTAAGAAGAATATCAATACGTTCAACGAAATATTTTAAAAAAATATGCTTTTGAAGTGATTTCCACATGAAGATACCTTCAAGTCCTCATGAAGATACCTTCAAGTCCACATGAAGATACCTTCAATGGCACATGAACATAGGTTCAGTCGTACGAGGACATAGGTAAGATTCCGACATTACATAAAACAACAGAAGATACCATCCCCTACCACTACTTTTTTTGCCGTGTTTATTTCCGTTTCTGCTAACTTTTCGCTACCTTTGCCGTAGGTTTCAATTTCACACCGACATGAAAGAATACGCATTAAAGTACGGATGCAATCCGAACCAAAAGCCGGCCCGTATCTATATGGAGCACGGCGAACTGCCCGTTGAGGTCATCAATGGCCGCGCAGGCTACATCAACTTCCTCGACGCTCTCAACAGCTGGCAGCTGGTCAAAGAGCTCAAGGCCGCTACCGGCCTGCCCGCCGCCGCCAGCTTCAAGCACGTCTCTCCGGCAGGAGCTGCCGTGGGTCTGCCACTGAGCGACACGCTGAAGAAGATCTATTTCGTGGATGACATTGACTTTGAGCTCACGCCTCTGGCCAGTGCCTATGCCCGCGCCCGTGGTGCTGACCGTATGTGCTCCTATGGCGACTTCTGCGCGCTGAGCGACACCTGCGACGAAGCTACCGCCAAACTCATCAAGCGAGAGGTCAGCGACGGCGTCATCGCACCCGACTACACACCCGAAGCCCTGGAAATCCTCAAGGCCAAGCGCAAGGGTACTTACTGCGTCATCAAGATCGACCCGAACTATGTACCCGAGCCCATCGAGCACAAGCAGGTCTTCGGCATCACCTTTGAGCAGGGCCGTAACAACTGCGATCTCAACGACCCGAAACTCTTCGAGGAGATTCCTACCAAGAACAAGAACTTCACTCCTGAGGCGATCCGCGACTTGAAGATTGCCCTCATCACACTGAAATATACACAGAGCAACAGCGTCTGCTATGTCAAGGACGGACAGGCTATCGGCATCGGAGCCGGTCAGCAGAGCCGCATCCACTGCACACGTCTTGCCGGTAACAAAGCCGACGAGTGGTGGTTGCGTCAGAGCCCGCAGGTTCTCAACCTTCCGTTCAAACCGGGCATCCGCCGTGCTGACCGCGACAACGCCATCAACGTCTACCTCAGCGAAGAGCATGACGATGTACTGTGCGAAGGCACATGGCAGCAGTTCTTCACCGAGAAGCCGGCTGTCTTCACTCGTGCTGAGGAGAAAGAATGGATTGCCAAGAACACCAACGTATGTCTGGGCTCCGACGCTTTCTTCCCCTTCGGCGACAACATCGAGCGCGCCCACAAGAGTGGCGTGAAGTACATCGCACAGCCCGGCGGCAGCATCCGTGACGACAATGTCATCGAGACCTGCGACAAGTACGATATGGCCATGGCCTTCACTCACGTGAGACTGTTCCACCACTAATCCGCAGTTTAGCCGAATCATATTTATTTTTCAAGAATTAGAGAATTAGAGGATGATGTCCATAACAGAATGATAGAGCATCAGAAGACCGGCTGCCAAAGGTAGCTCGCAGATTCTTATTCATTCTTATATACTTATATATATAAAGGGCAGGAAATTCTACAATTCTCAAATTCTTGAAAAAGAATAAGGCAACAGTCCCCTCATCTCTCATCTCTCAACTCTTAACTTTCAACTCTCAACTTTCAACTTCCCCATGTCAGACATCGACGAAATCATTGAGCACGGCATCGTCTTCAAGGGTGCTTCCAAAGGCGGACCCAAAGACGACGACAAGGTGAAAACCAAAGCCAAGAAAAAGAAGTATATCACCGGTGCACACGGCTCCGGATCGGCTAAGCAGAAGGCTAAATACCGGCAACAGCGGGCCAACAGAGCTTCGCAAAGAAAAAAGAAATAAGCAATGGCAGCAGAAAACAACGACAAGAAGCAAACACGACGTGAGAAGTTAGCCGGTTATTTCTACGACATATCCAAACTTACGTATGCTGCTTTAGTATTGGGAGGCATTGTTCCTGCCCTAACCAAGATGAATGTGAGGATCAATATCTTAGCGATCGTCTTCGGCATTCTTATGTCCTATGTCTTTGCATATTTCGCCAACAAAATATTAAAATCATAATTATATGGAAACGCTCACTATTATCTTTGCCATCGGCTCCGTCATCGGTGTCGGCCTCATCCTTTGGACCAACACCAAGAAAGGCAAGAAGTGGTTGCAGGATCTATAATTCCCTTTGCAACCACTATCACTCTTTACATCTCATATTACTCCCATGAAAACTACTCCTTATCTATTATTGCTGATCGGCTTGCTGAACCTCTTGACATTCTCCTCCTGCAGCGACGACGACAAGGGCATCAGCGCTGACACCAACATCCCCATCACCGGCTACTGGCAGATTGCTGGTACGAGCATTGAAAACGGTGCTGACATCAACGGCGACGGTGCTGTTGAGGGCATCGTCGTGCACGATGACGGCACCGTCTCGGAATGGCAGTATACCCAGACCTCGGAAGCCCCCTTTAACTTAGGCTACAAGACCGGCACGTGGACGATAGACAACAACCACTACGTGATGCTGCTCAGCAAGGGCAACGGCAAACACTACACCGTCACGGTGGCGGGCAACAACAACGAGAAGATGTACCTTGCCTTCAATGGCAAGACTTCGGTTGTTCCCCTTTACCGTATCCAGCATCTCCCCGGCGACGGCGACAGCATGATGGAGATGATGGCGCAGATGAAGTTCTCAGGCATACAGATGAGCGACCTCGCCGGTTACTGGGAACTCACAAGCAACGACTACCCCAATGGTGTCGGCAATGGCATCTACATCGACGAGCAAGGCAATGTGTCAAACGTCACGCAGATATATGGTGCATTCAATTACAACAAAATCGACTATCACTCCGGCAAGGTAAGCACCCCCGACGGGCACCTCGTCTTCCCCTATAGTGGCACAGACTATTATCTCTATGCCATCAGCAAAGACATTCTCTTAGCCACTGCCAACGGGCAGAAAGTGGAGAAGTTCGTACGCAAGGACGTCCCTAACGAGATAACGCGCATAGAAGAGGTTATCAGCAGCAAGGTTCCCGAACAACTCATCGGCACCTGGGAGACGACTCATTACAAAATACTCGCCGACGGGCAAACCATCATTGACGAAGACATTATTCCTTCCTCCTACTATTCAACATATAATAAGCTCTCCTTCAGCCGCAATCATACCGTCAACCAATATTCAACATATGATACAGACTACCACAACTCATATTACTTTACGGTCGAAGGAAATAATCTGCTAACAAGCTCTTCCCTCAATGGCTTGGTGTCGCCAGGCTCCGACTACTCCAAGAAGGAACAGATCGAGTTCATCTCCGACACAGAGATGACGCTCACCCATGACCAAGGAGGTTCACAGACAGCGATTTACACTTACCATAAGATTCAATAGACCCATGAAAAAGATATTCTTCTTACTGTTGGCACTTCTTCCCGTCGTGGCATCAGCACAAAACGACAATATGCGCGTCTCCATTACGCCACATGCTGGTATGACCTTTTCAAAGATGGACGGCGATGCCATCAATAGAGAAAAGACATGGAAAACAGGGTGGACGGCTGGTGCCGAAGTGGAGATTCCCCTGTCACGTTACTATTCTCTCACCACTGGCGTAGACTATAGTGCCATCGGCACGGGACTCAAAGACGAGCATGAGCAATACGCTACCGTAAAAAGCCACATCAACGCAGACTACGTATCAGTGCCTTTGCAGTTCAAGGCTTACTTCAGGGGTGTCAAAGGACTCGCCGCACACATCGGTGCCGAGATGGGCATCCAGACTTCGGTCAAGGTGCATGCCAAGATGACAAGCATACGCACCATGGACATTGGCGACGGTATGTCGTCGATCTTTCTTTGGGAGAATTACCAGACCAAGGAATCAGAGGATGTCAGCGGTCAGTTCCGCAGAATCATCTATGACATTCCCGTCGGCTTGAGCTATGAATGGCAGAACATTGTTCTTAACGCCACCTACCGTTTCGAAGTGCGCAAAGCTATCCATCACTATGCCTACGACACCAGCTGGGTACCCATGCAGGATGCCTTGACAGCCCGCAACCACGCCATCCTCATCACGCTCGGCTACCGCTTCAAGCTATAAATCACCATTTTACATAACACCAATAACAAATTTTTCTATGCTTAAAAAACTAATTCTATCGACACTTCTCGTGTCAGCTTCCAGTGGTCTGATGGCTCAGACTCAGGTGACGATCCATGCCAACCAAGGCCAGCAGAAGATCTACAAGGAGCTCTACGGACAGTTTGCCGAGCACCTCGGCACATGTATCTACGGTGGTCTGTGGGTAGGTCCCGACTCCCACATCCCCAACACCGACGGCTACCGCACCGACGTATTCAACGCGCTCAAGGAGCTCCGCGTGCCCGTCTTGCGCTGGCCCGGCGGCTGCTTTGCCGACGAATATCACTGGATGGACGGCATCGGACCTCGCAGCAAACGCCCTAAGATGCAAAACAACAACTGGGGCGGTACCATTGAGGACAACTCTTTCGGTACCAACGAGTTCATGAATCTCTGCGAGAAACTCGGCGCTGAACCGTATATCAGCGGCAATGTGGGATCCGGAACCGTTGAGGAACTCTCCAAATGGGTGGAGTATATGACCGGCGACGGCGACACGCCGATGGCGAACCTGCGCCGTAAGAACGGACGCGAGAAACCCTGGCATCTGAAATATCTCGGTGTGGGCAACGAGAGCTGGGGATGCGGCGGCAACATGCGGCCGGAGTACTATGCCGACCTCTACCGCCGCTACAACACCTACTGCCGTGACCAGCACAACAACCATCTCTTCCGCATCGCCTCAGGTGCCAGTGACTATGACTACGACTGGACAAAGACGCTCATGGACCGCGTGGGCAACCGTATGAACGGACTCTCGCTCCACTACTACACTGTCAAGGACTGGAGCAACAATAAAGGCTCAGCAACAGCGTTCACCAACGACGAGTACTACACCACACTCGCCAAGTGCCTGCAAATCGAGGACGTCATCAAACGCCATAGCGACATCATGGACAAGAAAGACCCACAGAAGAAGATCGGGCTGATGGTCGACGAGTGGGGTACTTGGTGGGACGAGGAGCCGGGTACGATCCGCGGACATCTCTATCAGCAAAACACGATGCGCGACGCCATGGTAGCCGCTCTGACGCTCAACATCTTCCAGCGCCACACCGACCGCATACGCATGGCCAACATCGCGCAGGTGGTCAACGTGCTGCAAAGCATGATCCTCACCGACACCATCGGACAAGGCCACATGGTGCTCACGCCGACTTACTATGTCTTCAAGATGTACCGCGACTTCCAGGAGGCCACCTACCTGCCTGCATCTTTCACCTGCGACACGCTCACCGCCAAGCCGCTGATGTACAAGATGACGCCGGGCCGCGTCCCAAGTCTTTCTGTTTCCGCAGCCAAGAAGCAGGATGGCAGCCTCGTCGTCTCACTCGTCAACCCGCGTCTCGACAAGACTGAGCCGGTGGAACTCGCTCTCGACGGCTTCTCGGGCAAGCAGGTCTCGGGTACGATCCTCACCGCCAAGAAGGTCACCGACTACAACGGCTTCAAACATCCCGACGTGGTGAAGACGACAGCCTTCTCCGGTGCTAAAGTCAAAGGCGACAAGCTCAAGGCCACGCTCCCCCCGATGTCGATCGTAGTGCTGAACGTCAAATAGTCTATTCCCAACTACAAAGTAACGTACATCTTTGTTAGTGAACGCTCCGCCACGGCGGAATCAAGAATATAACCGAATATCGAGAATATCACGTTCTTCCTATTCGGTTATATTCTTTTTGATGGTGACTTACTTGGTCTAAGGAACTTTGTCATGGGGTTAGAAAGGCTTTCTAATATCCTCAAAGTACCTTTCTGATAGTGTCAGAGAGCCTTTCTGTCTTTAATAATAATATGTCTTTTCTGTCTTTTTGTCTTGGATATTCTGTCTCTCTGTCTTCATTCAAAGTAGAAAGTGAGGGCGATGACCTTGCTTCTTGCTTTGTTCACGCTGAGTGCATAGGGGCGCATCGCCTCGTCCTGCAAGCGGTCAGCATGGTCTTTGTCGAGGCTGTTGGTGAGGCTGTACATGAACTTTAGTTCCGGTCGCACCTTGAAGAAAGGCATGTAGAAATCACAGCCGAAGCCAGCTTCCAGATACATGTCGTAGCGTTTGAGTTTGATGTAGCTGTTGTCCGTGCCCGTGAGGTTGATGGCCGGTGTCAGTCCCAGCATGGCGTAAGGCCGGTGGTTGCCCATACGCGGTGCGGCTGCGATGAGGTCAAACGAACAGGTGAAGTAGATCGTCTTTAAGTCTTGCGAGCGGTGGAGCATCGAGTCGGGAGCCTGAGTATCCATGTTGTGAAACTCGATATGGCGCGATCCAAAAAGGATGGCGGGAGCCACACGGAACTGGAAGTTCTCGGTCAGACGTGCTTCGCCGAGCACGCCTACCTGAAATCCGTTGTCCCATCGGCTTTGGTCACACGTGATGGTATAGGTCTGTTGCGATCCGTTGTTGGCGATGATGGTCTGCGGTCCTATGTTGTTGAACTCGATATCCTGCAAGTGAGTGCCAACGAGCAGGCCGAAGTGGAAGGGACGCAAATCGATATACGGGCGGTTCTGCACCGTCTGTTCCTGTCCCCAAGCGGCACCGGCGACGGTGAGCATCAGGAAGATAACAAAGACAATCTTCTTCATACTCATCATAACGCAGGAGAAGGTGAAATATTGTTGATGAGAGCTTGATGATCGGTTGCTGACAGTCTGAACTTATGCTGATGTAGGCTTGCCATGATACTTATTAATGAGTAGTGAAGACAAGGGAGGAAAATCCTTTGTTTAAAATAATAAAAAACCGGTCGTCATTTATAGGTATTCCAAAGAAAATAATTATCTTTGCAACAACGAAACAATAACATTTAATCATTTAAAATACAAGAACATTATGGCTTACGTTATTAACGATGACTGCGTTGCATGTGGAACATGTATCGATGAGTGCCCGGTAGGCGCTATCTCTGCTGGTGACAAGTATTCTATCAACCCCGATGAGTGCACAGAGTGCGGTACTTGCGCTTCTGTATGCCCCAACGAGGCTATTCACCTCGGTGAGTAATTAGTTCCGGCTCGCAGCCGTTGCATACAAATGGCAAGGCCTCTTCCGAAGACTCGGAAGAGGCCTTGCTGCGTATGTGGGGGGGGGGAGGGCCGTGGCACAGCCACGGCAAATCGAACGGCTTACGCACACTTGAAAGAGGAGCGGGCTCCGCTTGCCAGTCGGGGGCGGAGCACTATGCGATCTTCCACCCGAAGAGGTAGCGGTCACGCTCGTCGTTGGGCTTGCTGATGACCTTCGGACCGCGCAGAAACACGGTGGCGCGGCGCAAGGTGTGCTTCTTATGATCGAAGAACAGGGCCGGATCGATGCGGTGGCCACGATAGAGCATCTCGAAATGAAGGTGGTCGCCGGTGGCGTGCCCGGTGGCGCCGGTGAGTCCGATCACTTGTCCAGCCTTGACATGCTGGCCGGCGTGTACGAAGTTGACCGTCTGATGGCCATAGAGCGTCTCAATGCCGTAGGCGTGTTTCACCATGATGCAGTTGCCATAACCGGGAACTGGGCACGACTCCTCGACGATACCGTCAAAGGCTACATGGATACTGTCGTGTGGCGTGTGGTTTTTGATGTCTACGCCGGTATGATGATAGGTGGCTGTGGTGTCAGGTTTCTGGCGCAACTTATCGTATGGACTGGTGACGTAGCTGCCGACAAGAGGGTAGCACCAGTGTTTGGCGTTGAGAAATTCCAGATTGATCTTTGCTGGCCCTGCCGCTCCGAAGTACTTTGGCTTCACGGGATCGAGTGAGGCGATGAGTGAGGCCTGAAAGCGTTTGCGAGCCAAGGTGAAGGCCACTCGCTTAGAAGTTGTGGTGATCAGATACTTGTCTGTGAGCTTACAGCGCAGCACATCGTTGAGCGGGCGTTGGGCGTAGGTGTCAAAGACAAAAAAAGGATGGATGGGCGTACCGTTGAGCAGGAACATCACACCGACGGTATATCCAAACTTGCATTTGTCGGCATCGGCGATGACCTGTCCGGCTTTGACGCGGTCACCAACATGAATGGCGAGATGATGGATGTTGCGGTAGAAAGTCTCCAAACCGTTGTCGTGAGTGATGACAACAAACGAACCTGAGAGCGGGCTTGAGGCGGCGACCCTCACCCGTCCTGCAAAGATTGCCTTGACGTGCTTATCCTTTTGTGAGACGATCTGCAGCAGGTCCTCAGCGTTGACGCCCGACTGCGATCCTTTCAGCGGGTAGGCATATTCGCCGGGCTTGATGCAGTCGAGATGGATAGACAGCTCGTGCTTCTCTATGAGCTCTTTGTTGCGTCCGGCAAAGATGTTCTGGTAGTTGGCCAAAGGGTCGAACTTCATATTCGGTGCAAAGGCCATCAGGGTCGTGCACATAATAATAAGGAGTAAGGCTCCCTTTGAGATGTTTCTTTTCTTATCACTCACTTTGATGAGTCTCCTTTTCTCATGATGCCATTATATATTCTTCCCGACTGAGTGCCCAAGCGGCGTGCAGAGAAGAAGCGGTCGGTCTGGTCATAGGTGCAGATGTTCGACATGACAATGTTCTCCAGTCTTGCACCGGCATGGAGCAGTTGCAGACGGTTGCAGACTTGCAGGTCGAGATGCCATTTGTCGTATCTCTTCGACATGAAGCGGATGAAGGGAAAGGCATTGGCAAACTGTTCGTACACCTCGTCACCGACTTCAAAATTCTTTAGCGAGATGCCCGGACCAATCATTATCTTCACTTTGCCCGGTTGTGTACCATATTGTTTCGCCATTGCCTCCAGGGCTTTTGTGGCAATGCCGGCCAGCGTGCCGCGCCATCCTGCATGTACGGCAGCAATGGCCTTGTGCTCCGTGTCGTAGTAGAGTAGGGGGATACAGTCGGCAGTCGACACGCCGACACACACCTTCGGCATTTCTGTCATCACAGCATCGACGCCTTCCAGGTATTCTTTCCTCTTTTCATTTGACAGATTGAAATGTTCCGGCGTGATGGCCCGGCATACCGTCTGATGGGTCTGGTGAGGGAGGATGAGATGATCAGTGGTGATCTCCAGTGCGTCGCATAATGTTTTCAGATTGGCACTTACATCCTTAGGATCATCACCGCAGTAGGGATTGATGTTCAGCTCGGCATAGTTGCCTTTACTCACGCCACCGTGTCGTGTGGTAGAGAAGGCAACGATGTCGTCACCGAAATTATATTGTTCTAATTCTGGTTCCATGTTTTCTTTCGCCTTTACTCCTTGTCCTCGTCAGGATCAAACGTCTCGTAGTCATCGAGTTCGTCTTCGTCGGCATCTTCCACTTCGTCCTCATCGACGAAGAGCACCTCGTCCTCACCTTCGTCGTGAAGTTCCGTGCTGAGTTTCTGCATGTCTTTGTCGCGGTGCACGAGGGTGTCCTCTGCCGTGATCTCCTGCAGTTTGTTGCTTTCGCTGTTGAGTTCCTCCCATAGCACGTCTTTCAGTTCGTCCAAGCCATAGCCTGTGACAGACGAGATGAAGACGACGGGCAGATCTGTAGGCAGCGTTTCCCGCAACATCTCAATGAGTTCCTCATCGAGCAGGTCGCTTTTGGTGACGGCGAGCACGCGGTGCTTGTCGAGCATCTCGGGATTGAACTTCTTCAGTTCGTTGAGCAGCACCTCATAGTCGTGTTTGATGTCGTCGGTGTCACCGGGCACCATGAACAGCAGCAGCGAGTTGCGCTCGATATGCCGGAGGAAGCGCAGTCCGAGTCCTTTGCCCTCGCTGGCTCCTTCGATGATACCCGGGATGTCGGCCATCACAAACGATTTGTTGTCGCGGTAGGAGACGATGCCGAGTGAAGGCTCCAACGTTGTGAAAGGATAGTTGGCGATCTTCGGACGGGCACTGGACAAGGAGGAGAGCAATGTAGACTTACCCGCGTTGGGAAATCCCACGAGGCCCACATCGGCCAAGAGCTTCAGCTCAAGGATGACCGTCATCTCCTGCATAGGTTCACCGGGCTGTGCGAAGCGTGGCGTTTGTCGTGTGGCTGTACGGAACTGCCAGTTGCCGAGTCCGCCTCGTCCTCCTTTGAGGAGCATGACTTCCTGACCATCGTAGGTGACGTCACAGACATATTTACCCGTCTCGGCGTTGTACACCACCGTACCGCAGGGCACATCGATGTAGATGTCCTTGCCGTCCGTGCCGTGGCATTTGTCGCGGCCGCCGTTGCCACCGTTCTCAGCGAAGACGTGGCGCTGGTATTTCAAGTGCAGCAAAGTCCAGTAGTTGTGGTTGCCGCGCAAGATGACGCTGCCGCCCTTGCCGCCGTCGCCACCGTCGGGACCGCCGTTGGGTTGGTATTTGACATGTCGCAGGTGCATGGAGCCACGTCCACCCTTGCCTGAACGACAGTATATCTTTACGTAGTCTACGAAGTTGGAATCCATACTTAATTGTTGAATGTTAAGCGTTGGGCGTTAAACGCCCAACACAGAACATATTGTTTGCTTTGTTTACAGGCTGTCGATCACCTTGCAGATGTCGGCGAAGATACGGTCGAGCTCACCGAGGCCATTGATATGGTGGTGGATGCCCTCTTTCTCATACCAGTCGATCAGCGGAGCTGTCTGGTTGTGGTAAACGTTGAGGCGCTTCTTGATGGTCTCCTCGTTGTCGTCGCTGCGTCCGCTCTGCTGGCCGCGGAGGATGAGTCGCTTCATGAGCTCGTCCTCAGGAACGTCGAGCTCGATCATGGCAGCCACCTTGTGACCACGCTCAGCGAGCATCTTCTTCAGTGCCTCGGCCTGCGGGATGGTGCGGGGGAAACCGTCGAAGATCACACCTTCGTGCTCTTTGCCGAAGCTGTCGTAGACGCTGGCCAGAATGTTGACCATCAGATCGTCGGGGATCAGCTGACCGTTGTCGATATATCCTTTCGCTGTCTTGCCCAGCTCAGTGCCGTTCTTGATCTCGTTGCGCAGCACGTCGCCGGTAGAGATATGTTTGAAACCATACTTAGCGATCATCTTGTCGCTCTGTGTGCCCTTGCCTGAACCAGGAGCACCGAAAATCACAATATTCTTCATCGGATTAATGTATAATGTATAATGTAAAAATTATAATGTATAAATAAATGTCCGGTTTCTTCCTTTGCAAAAGGCATCTTCCCTTTGCAAAAGGCGTCTTTATTCCACGACGGTGTAGATGTCACGGAGGTTGCGGCCCTGCTGGTCATAGTCCAGTCCATAGCCCACGATGAAGTCGTTGGGGATTTCCATGGCGGGGTACTCGATGTTGAGAGGCACCTGCAGCTTGCCGGGCTTGACGAGCAGCGTGCAGATATGCAGCGACTCCGGCTCGTAGCCTTCGAGCGTGGCGAGCATCTGCTTCATGGTGTTGCCCGTGTCGACGATGTCCTCGACGATGACGACGGTGCGGCCCTTGAGCTCCTGGTTGATGCCGATGAGCTCTTTCACCTTACCCACAGAAGTGGTGCCCTGGTAAGAAGCCAGCTTCACGAAAGAGATCTCGCAGGGGATGGTGAGGTAGCGCATCAGGTCTGCTGCAAAGATAAACGACCCATTGAGCACAGCGAGAAACAGCGGGTTCTTGCCCGCCATGTCTTTATTGAGCTTTTCGGCAACGGCTTTTACTTTGCATTGAATCTCTGACTCCGGTATAAATGTACGGAATGTTTTGTCCTTTATCTTCACAATGTCCATGGTGAAATGCGTTTTTGTTGACCTATTTAATAATGCAAAATTACGAAAAATGCACGAATAATGAGAACGCAGCGCCTTTTATTTAATCTATTTTGCAAAAATAAGCGATTGTCACGTTGTCGTTCTGCAATCTTTTTTTTATCTTTGCACCACATTGTTTTTTACGTATGAAGATATTTACAGCTGCTCAGATTCATGAGCTTGACAATTATACCATTGAGCACGAGCCTGTGAAGTCTATCGACTTAATGGAGCGAGCTGCCAAAGCTCTGACCCGTGCTATCATGGACGAATGGACCGACCGCACACCCGTGGTGGTCTTTGCCGGCCCCGGAAACAACGGCGGTGACGCTTTGGCCGTGGCGCGTATGCTGGCCGAAAGCCATTATCAGGTGAGCGTGTACCTGTTCAATATCCACAACAAACTGTCGGAGGACTGCGCTGCCAACAAGGAGCGTCTCGTCTACGCCAAGAAAGTCAGTCATTTCACGGAGATCACTTTAAACTTCGATCCGCCAGAGCTCACGCCCGAGACGCTTGTCGTCGACGGTCTTTTCGGCTCGGGTATCAACAAGCCACTCAGCGGAGGCTTTGCCTCGTTGGTGAAATATATCAACCAGAGTCCCGCCAAGGTGGTAAGCATTGACATGCCGTCGGGGCTGATGTGCGAGGACAACACCTACAATGTCCGGCAAAACATCGTTCGTGCCGACCTGACGCTGACCCTGCAACAGAAGAAGCTGAGCATGATGCTTACCGACTGCCAGCAGTATCTCGGCCGTCTGCGTGTGCTGGACATCCGGCTGAGTCCTGACTATATCCGCGACACGGAGGTCAGCTGCCGCATCCAGGAAGAGACGGATCTGATACCTTGTCTGCGCCATCGTGGTGACTTCGTGCACAAGGGTACGATGGGCCACGCCCTGATCATTGCCGGCAGCTATGGCATGTCGGGTGCCGCCATCCTCGCCACACGCGCTTGTCTGCGCTCGGGAGCCGGAAAGGTGACGGTGCACACGCCGAAGCGCAACTATGGCATCATGCAGGTGGCTGTGCCGGAAGCCGTATTGCAGATGGACCGTGAGGAGACCTATTTCTCCGACAGCGTGGAGAGCCAGGACTATGACGCCCTCGCCATCGGTCCGGGACTGGGACAGAGCGAGAACTCGGCCATCGCGCTGATCGGTCAGATACGCCGCACGCAATGTCCCATCGTGGTGGACGCTGACGGACTGAACATGCTGGCCAACCATCAGGCATGGATGCAGCAGTTGCCACCGGGCATCATCATGACGCCACATCCCAAGGAGTTTGACCGGTTGGTGGGCGTGACGAGTTCGAGTGATTACGAGCGTCTGACCAAGGCCCGGCAGTTGGCAGAGCATCTCCAAGGCTATATCCTGCTCAAGGACCACTACTCCGCACTCTGCAAACCCGACGGACATATCGTCTTTAACTCCACCGGCAACAGTGGCATGGCGACGGCAGGCAGCGGCGACGTGCTGACGGGTATCATCGCCGGACTTCTCGCGCGTGGCTATGACCAGGCGACGGCATGCCAGTTAGGAATGTATCTCCACGGTCTGGCCGGAGATCTGGCTGTGAGAGACCTCGGCAAGGAGAGTCTCATCGCAAGCGACATCATCAACTATCTGCCCAAAGCCTTTCTGCGGCTGGAAGACTGAATGAATGTGGGGAATTCAATGCTGGGCGTTGAATGGATTCAAAGAAGAAGGGATTCAATGCTGAAGGTTGAGAGAACAAAGAAGAATCATAAATGACGAAATATCAATGATGAACTATAAACGAATGCTTTTGGCAGGCAGTCTGCTGGTGGGTGCTTTTGCCATGCAGGCAAGTGCCCAGTCGGTGGAGGGTACTGACTATTACCTGCCGAAGACAATGCTGCGCTTCACGGTGAAAGTCGAGAAGACACAATACACGCCCGGACAGTTTGCAAAATATGCCATGCGCTATATCCGTCAGAATGTTTCGGAGGAAGCCTCTACTTCCTATCGTGTCATAGGCCTTGAGATGGATCCCGTTGCCGTACCCGATACCACAAAGCACTTTACGTTGCAGCTTGACAAAAAGCACAGCATCACCGACGTGACGCGGGCACCCAACGGACAACTCCTGGCTGTCAATACCGAGGCACAGCCTTTGCGCCCTGTCGTGCGCCGCTTCTCTCCGGCTGCCAGACCGAAGGCCGTCAACCCTGCTGATTTCATGACGGCGGACATCCTCAATGCCAGCAACACGGCTAAGATGGCGGAATTGACAGCGCAGGAGATCTACGACATCCGGGACAGTCGCAGCCAACTGGCCAAAGGCGAGGCAGACTATATGCCCAAGGATGGTGAGCAGCTAAAGACCATGCTGAGAAACCTTGATACGCAGGAGCAGAGTCTGACGACGCTGTTCACCGGTACGGTGGTGAAGGACACGGCGTGGACCACCATCGACTATCTTCCCGTCAAGGAGGGAGAAGAAGTGCTTTTCCGCTTCTCCAAGCGCTTGGGACTTGTCGATGCTGACGACTATGCGGGCGCACCTTATTATATAAGGGTAGCTGACGAGCACACTGTGGCACCTGCCGCATCTGTTGCTGAGGATGAGAAGAAAAAGAAGGAAGACAAGAACGATATTGGACTGCGCGTTAACCAGCCCAGTAAGATGAAGATCACCGTGGTCTGCGACCAGCAGCCTGTGGGAACCTTTGAGGCTGTGGCTCCGCAGTTTGGTACCGTGGAGTCGCTGAGCGGCGAGCTGTTTGGCAAGAAACAGTCCACGCGTCTGGTTCTCGATCCTTTAGGCGGTAGCGTCAAGAAGATCGAAGGACTGGAGAAATAGCCCATCAAGGCGACTTATGTGATTATCAGGTGGCGGTTAGGATCTGCTCTTGAAAACGCTTTATCTGTATAGACCTAAAATAACCGAATATCGAGAATATGATTCCGATATTCGGTTGTTTTGTTTATACGGCTCTGACCGTATTGGTTCTCAGATACCAGAGATAGCCCTTGACATTACTGTACCCTATCTCGCTGAGCAACGTCATGTAGTTCTGTACCTGCTCCACGTGTTTGGCCCTTGGTGATCCCGTCTTGAAGTCGATGACCGTCACTGCATTTCCGTCGTCGATGACACGGTCGGGACGTTTCGGTACCACTGTACCATCTTTCTTGCTGTAGCAGATGATTTCGCACTCGTTCATCACCTTCAGTCCCGGACGGAACCAAGTCTTGGGTACCGGGCTCTCGATGAGCTGGTGCACCATGGCACGCAGGCTCTCGCGTGTCATCGGCTTTTCATAGAGCACACCGCTGAACTCCATGTTGTTGATGGCGCGGTCGATGTCGTTGACATCGCGGATATGCGACAGCAACTCGTGGATGATGTTTCCCGTCTCGATATACGCGCGCCGCATCTGTGCGTCCTCGTCATCCTGCGGCATGATGAAAGCCTTGCAGTCGTTGCTCTCCTTGAACTCGTAAACCTCCGGATAGTTTTTGATTTTGACACGCAGCGGCTCGTCGTCGACCAGGAACACGTTTTCCGTGTCTTTGTCATCGCTTTTCTTGGGCGTAGGACAGAACTCACCGAAGGTGATTGTCATCGTCTTGTCGTCCTCCTCGATGGTGCATTCCTGCTTCAAGTCTTCTGCCACGTCCTGGATGATCTTGGAAGGGTAGGGAGCCTTCGGACTCTTTTTGCCGAAGACATAGAGGTTGCACTTCGCACGCGTGAAAGCCACATAGAGCAGGTTGAGGTTGTCGACGATATTTTTCAGATGCTCGCGGTCGTAGTCGTCGGAGTAGATCGAGTTCTTGAGTTTCTTGCTTTGCAGCGATACCGGCACGAGCGGCAACTCGTTGAACGGCTCCGGCTTGTCGTCGGTGGTAAACCACAGCGTGTCGTTGTTCCGCTCGATGTCCCAGTCGCAGTAAGGGATGATGACATTAGCAAACTCCAGTCCTTTGCTTTTGTGGATAGTCATCAGTCTGATGCCGTTGATGTCGTCGCTGTGGATCGCTTTGCCGCAGAGATCTGTGTCCCAGGCGTTGAGCACATCCTCGATGCCGACCGCCTTGCTGTGTATCAGCGTCGCCACCTTGTCAAGAAAGGCACAGACATAAGCACTCTCGTCGTCGAGGCGCTCCAGGCCGAGGATGGCATAGAGACGCGTAAATAGCATCATCAGCGGCTGCCCCCGCAGTTCGTCACGCTCCGTGCGCAAGGCTTCGGGCAACTGCGTGGTGATGTCGTCTTTACCGACAAAGAGCCGTGTGTCGAGATTCGCGTCGCCTTTGTCATTATTTACCGCCCTTGAGGGATCATCCTCCTTGCCGTCCTTGTTCTCCTCCTCTTTCCCATCTCCTCCGATGCGGTGATAGGCCTTGACGAGGAAGGCCGTTGTCAGCTTGTCGTCGGGATGGACGAGGAAGCGCAGTGCGCCGATGAGCATCCTCACGGCCAGGGAAGCGTCGAGACGGAAGGCTTCGTCGCTGACAAGACTCACGTCGGCTGGCTTGCCGTCGACCATGATCTGATGCTGCATGAAGTACTCTGCGATGGCCTGGATGTGTTTGTTCTTTCTCACGAGCACGGCGATGTCCTTTGTGGCAACGCCCGCCTTGAGCAGTTCCGCGATGGTGCTCTCGATCTGATCCAGGGTCTCTTGGTCATAGTCCTCGTCGTCGAGCAGTTTGATTTTGGCCATGCCGACGAGTTCCTTGCCTTTGGGATAAGCCTGCTCCACGTCCTGGTAAGCCGTTTCTATGTCCAAGGCCTGTTGGATGACATCTTTCGGCGCATGGTGATCGTTGAGTTCTGTGACTGCTGCCTCTGTCGTCTTCTTGGCAGCCAGCTTGAAGAACATATTGTTAAACGTGATAATCCTCGGCTGTGAACGGAAGTTGGTGTCGAGTTTCACCTCTTTGATCTCTGGGTGCTTGTCATGGGTGAGGTCTTGCAGCAACCGCCAGTCGCCGCCTCGCCACCGGTAGATGCTCTGTTTCACGTCACCGACGATCAGCGAACCGGCCTGATGAGCGATGCAGTCGTCGATGAGCACTTTGAAATTGTCCCATTGCACCGCACTGGTATCTTGGAACTCGTCGATCATGATATACTTCAGCGCGCCGCCGATTTTCTCGTAGATAAATGGTGTGTCGCTGCCGTCGATCATGTCTTTGATGAGCTGTTGTGTGTTGCTGAGCGGGAAGTTGTTGTTGTCAGCATTGATGGCGTCGACCTGCTGTGCGATGCGTCCGAGCAGTCTGAGCTCGTTGAGATTTCTGAGTGTGAGCTCCACCGAGTACCTCACTCTCTCAGCCTTTTGCCGCAGTTGCTCCGTTTTGGTGATGAGCGGTGCGATCTGCTCGTGGAAGGTCTGGCCTTTGTCAGTGTCTTTGATGGCTTTCTTGATGAGTTTGGTCCATTCCTCCGTCTCGGCCTTGTCGATGGTAGCGTGCGCGACATCACAGTAGTTGCCCTCGCGCAGCTTCTTGAAATAGTTGGGTACGGTGCCGCGTGTGAAGTCGCTGTCGTCGAAGCCGTATTGGTCGACGAGCGTCTGGAAGCGGTCTGCCAGCGCGCTCATGTCCTTGTCGACTTGCGCAGCCTTGGCCCGAAGCTTGCCGGTGTAGTTCTTGAAGAACTGCGGATTGGAGAGAATCGCCTCAAGCTGCTCGTGACGCTCCTTATAGAAGTCGCGGTAGATATTCGTACCAAAGTCCTTGATCTGTCCGATGACATTCCAGTTCTTGTCCTCGTCGAGTCGCTCGTTGACAAAGTCCATCATCCAGCCGAGCAGCGGATCTTTTTCGCTGTTGATGTTCCCGATGAGTTCGTCGACGGCCTGCTGCTCCACCTCACGGTCGTTGAGGCCCACGTTGATGTTGGCTTTCAGTCCGAGCTCGCGCGCGAGGTTTCTGAGGATACGCTGGAAGAAACTATCGATGGTCTCCACGCGGAAGTAGTGATAAGTGTTGAGGATACCGTCGAGGGCGAGTGTCGCCCGCTGCTGGATGTCGTTGTCTGTGAGCTGCGGCATGCTGTGGTGTAGCTCCTTGACATAGTCGTCGCCGCTGGGCAGGCGGTGAGCCAGGGCGAAGAGTTTGCTGAGGATACGCGTCTTCATCTCTTCGGTGGCCTTGTTGGTGAAGGTCACGGCGAGGGTATAGCGGAAGTTCTTCGGGTCCGCCATCAGCAGTTTGATGTATTCCAGTGCCAGTCGGTAGGTCTTGCCGCTGCCGGCGCTGGCCTTAAACACGGTCAGCCTCGTGGTATCTTTCATGGTCATGCTTTGTTCTTGTTTACGCTATTTCTTTGCAAAAATAGAGATTAATCACGAGAATACAAAGCGTGTGCTGCTTTTTTTCTTATTTTCGGGAATCAACAGTCATGATACCTATGGTTTGCCATCTGTTGATTATTCTGACAAAAAACAGGCTTTATTTTGCGATTCTTTTCAATCAACGACCCTTTTATCGTGATTTCTTGAAAAATGGTGCTTGTTTTGTAACTATCTGATTAGTAAATGTTTATGTTCTGGATATACGCTTGGCGGCTCCGGGATGTCTCTTCTGGCGCTGTCATCTCGGTTGTTTGACCTCATCATCTCGGTTGTTTGATCCCATCATCTCGGTTGTTTGATCCCATCATCTCGGTTGTTTGATAAGGTCAACAAGGCCTTTTGATGATTTCACGTGCGTATTTTCATGTTTTTATCTCGAAAAGATGCTCAGATGAGACTTTACTTTTCTCTAGATTGCCTGCTCTTGTTGGTGTGCTTTTGTCAATAATCTTTTCGTGAGTTTCCCCCTTCTATGACAAACAAAAAAGGCAAACGCCCGGGAAACCAAGCATTTGCCTTGTATAAGAGGAAACAGAATGTTTCAGAGTTATGCCTCTTCTACGGCAGCCTGCGCGGCAGCCAGACGGGCGATAGGCACGCGGAACGGTGAGCAGCTCACGTAGTCGAGACCCACACGATGGCAGAACTTCACCGATGAAGGCTCTCCACCATGCTCACCGCAGATGCCGCACTTCAGGTCAGGACGCGTTGAGCGGCCCTTCTCCACAGCCATGCGGATCAGCTGACCCACGCCACGCTGGTCGAGAACCTGGAACGGATCGACGTCGAGGATCTTCTTCTCAAGGTAAGAGGGCAGGAAGCTGGCGATGTCGTCGCGGCTATAGCCAAACGTCATCTGTGTCAGGTCGTTGGTACCGAAGCTGAAGTACTCAGCTTTCTGGGCGATGAGATCAGCGGTCAGGGCTGCACGCGGCACCTCGATCATCGTACCGATCTTGAACGGGATCTCGACGCCCTCTTCGGCGAAGAGCTTCTCGGCGGTCTCGCGGATGACCTTCTCCTGAGCGTCGAGCTCATTGACGATACCCACCAACGGCACCATGATCTCCGGACGGGGATCGAGGCCTTCCTTCTTCAACTGGATGGCAGCACCGAGGATGGCACGTGTCTGCATGGCCGTGATCTCGGGGAACGTGTTGCCCAGACGGCAGCCACGAAGGCCGAGCATCGGGTTGTGCTCACTCAGACTCTGCACGCGGTCCTGGATCACCTTCACGCTGACACCCATCTCCTGAGCCATAGCCTCCTGGCCTTTCAGGTCGTGGGGTACGAACTCGTGGAGAGGCGGGTCGAGTAGACGGATGTTCACCGGCATGCCGTCCATGCACTTTAAGATGCCATAGAAGTCCTGCTTCTGATAGGGCAGCAGTTTGGCGAGGGCTTTCTCGCGGCCTTCCTTGCTGTCGGCGAGGATCATCTCACGCATGGCTTTGATCTTCTCGTTCTCGAAGAACATGTGCTCGGTACGGCACAGGCCGATACCCACGGCACCGAAGTTGCGGGCCACCTCAGCGTCGTGAGGCGTGTCGGCATTGGTGCGGACGACGAGATGCGTGTATTTGTTGCAAAGCTTCATCAGCTCAGCGAAGTCGCCTGTGACCTCAGCAGGACGTGTCTTCACCTCACCGAAGTACACCTCACCGGTAGAACCGTTGAGAGAGATATAGTCACCCTCGTGAAGTACAGTGCCGTCGATCTCTACGGTGCGGGCCTTGTAGTCGACATTGATGGCACCGGCACCACTGACGCAGCACTTGCCCATACCACGGGCTACCACAGCAGCGTGCGATGTCATACCGCCGCGAGCCGTCAGAATACCTTCTGCGGCGCTCATGCCGGCGAGGTCCTCAGGCGATGTCTCGATACGTACCATCACCACCTGATGGCCGTCGGCGTGCCATTTCTCAGCATCATCGGCGAAGAACACGATCTGTCCACAGGCAGCACCCGGCGATGCGGGAAGTCCGCGTGTGAGCACACGGGCCTGAGCCTTGGCCTCCTTGTCGAAGACCGGGTGGAGCAGTTCGTCGAGCTTGTTGGGCTCGCAGCGCTGCAGGGCTGTCTTCTCGTCGATGAGCCCCTCACGCAGCAGATCCATGGCGATCTTCACCATTGCCGTACCCGTGCGCTTGCCGTTGCGGGTCTGGAGGAACCAGAGTTTGCCCTCCTGCACGGTGAACTCCATGTCCTGCATATCGTTGTAGTGCTTCTCGAGTTTGTCCTGCAGGTCGTTGAGCTGTGCATAGATATTTGGCATAGACTCCTCCATAGAAGGATATTTGCTGGCGCGTGTAGCCTCGTCGATGCCCTGCTGCTTAGCCCAGCGGAGCGAACCTTCCTTGGTGATCTGCTGCGGCGTGCGGATACCGGCGACAACGTCCTCACCCTGTGCGTTGACAAGGTACTCACCGTTGAAGCGGTTCTCGCCCGTGGCAGCGTCGCGGCTGAAGCAGACACCCGTGGCAGAGGTGTTGCCCATGTTGCCGAAGACCATAGCCATGACGGTAACTGCCGTACCCCACTCTTGTGGGATGCCCTCCATCTTGCGGTAGAGGATGGCGCGGTCGTTCATCCAAGAGTCGAAGACAGCGCAGATGGCGCCCCAAAGTTGCTCCATCGGGTCGGAGGGGAACTCACGACCGGTGCGCTCCTTGATATAGTCCTTGAAGAGGACGACGAGGCTCTTCAGCTCGTCGGTGTTCATCTCATTGTCGAGACGGATGCCGCGCTGAGCCTTTACTTTCTGAATGATAGCCTCGAAGGGATCGATATCTTCCTTGTTGACGGGCTTCATGCCGAGGACCACGTCGCCGTACATCTGCACGAAGCGGCGGTAGCTGTCGTAGGCGAAGCGCTCGTTGCCGGTCTTGGCAGCCAGTCCCTTGACGACCTCATCGTTGAGACCGAGGTTGAGGATGGTGTCCATCATACCCGGCATGGAGGCACGCGCACCGGAGCGTACACTGACAAGAAGTGGATTCTTGGCGTCACCGAACTTCAGTCCCATGAGCTTTTCGACGTGTTTCACGCCATTGACAACGTCGTCCTTGAGCAAAGCGACCACGTCGGCTTTGCCTTTCTCGAAATATTCGTTGCAAACGTCAGTGGTAATCGTGAAGCCCGGTGGGACAGGTACACCAATCAAATTCATCTCGGCCAGGTTGGCACCTTTGCCGCCCAGAAGGTTGCGCATGTCGGCACGGCCTTCAGCCTTGCCGTTTCCAAAGAGATAAACTCTCTTCTCGCTCGTTTTTTCACTCATAGTTAATAGGTGTTGTGTGTGTTATATGTTATTCTTATGAAATTGCGATGTTGGGATTTAGATATTGCAAAGATAGTGTTTTGTCATTAAACTACAAAGAGAATAACGAAAAAACTGACATCTTGACTTTACAAAATCGCTGTTTGCGCTAACAAGCGTATCAAAGAGTAAGACATGAGAATGTGGGGTGACGGTAGAATATGTGCAACGATAGCATTTGGCAGAGGGCAGAAAAGACGGATGTTCTTTGTCGTTTTATATTTTTTTCTGTATCTTTGCGTCCGTCAAATCATACACATTATTATATATAGAACATATTCATTATGGATCGTATTCAAACAGGAGGAAAACAAGAACAGCAGATAGAGGCAGGTACGACAAAGGGACGTGCGGCGCTGACCAACCGCAGCTATCTCTTGCCCTTTATCCTCGTCACCTCACTCTTCTTTCTTTGGGGTTTTGCACGTGCCATTCTCGACGTGCTCAACAAGCATTTCCAGAATGCGCTCGACATCTCCATCACGCAGTCGTCGCTCATCCAGGTGACGACCTATCTCGGCTACTTCATCATGGCCATACCCGCCGGTTGGTTCATCAACCGTCGTGGCTATCGCTTGGGTGTGGTCTTCGGTCTGCTGCTCTTTGGCATCGGCGCTCTGCTCTTCATTCCAGGTGCAGAGGCCGGTACGTTCTACGCCTATCTCGGTGCCCTGTTTATCATTGGCTGCGGTCTCGTCTTCCTGGAGACATCGGCCAACCCATACGTCACGGAGCTCGGTGACCCGCGCACGGCAACAAGCCGACTCAACCTCAGCCAGTCGTTCAACGGACTGGGATCGCTGAGCGCCACCTTCCTCATCGGGCAGTTCCTCTTCGACGGCACTGACCGTGGCGGTAACATCGTCATCCCTTATACCGTGCTGGGCATTGTGGTGCTGATCATTGCTGTGGTGTTCTCACGTGTGCACCTTCCGGAAATCAAGCATCAGGAGACGGAGGAAGACCGCTCGCAGGGCACGCGCATCATGAAGCTGTTCTGCCATCACCCGATGTTTGTCTTCGGACTCTTCTCGCTTTTGGCCTACGAGGTGGCAGAGATCTCGATCAACAGCTACTTCATCAACTATGTGACCGCAAAGGGATGGATGAGCGACAACACTGCGTCTATCGTGCTCACGGTGGCCCTTGCCTTCTTCATGGTTGGCCGCTTTGTGGGCAGTTGGATCATGCGGAAAGTTCCTGCCGAGCGTATGCTCTTCTACTGTGCCATTGGCAGTGTGGTGTGCATCGGACTGGTGATGCTCAACCTCGGCATGATCTCTATGGTGGCGTTGGTATGCAACTATGTCTTTGAGGCCATCATGTTCCCCACGATCTTCTCTCTGGCACTACGCGGCTTGGGTAATCTGACGAAGAGTGCCTCGTCGCTGCTGATGATGACGCCGATCGGTGGTTGTGGCTTCCTGCTGATGGGTATCATTGCTGACTCCACTCAGATGATGAGCATGCCGTTTATCATTCCGTTCATCGGCTATTTCGTCGTGTTGCTGTTTGCCTCGGAGCTGACGAGGAAGAAAGAATAGCCTCACCCTCGTGCCCCTCTCCCAAGGAGAGGGGAGTGAAATACTTCAAGGGTTCATCACTCATCATTCAACATTCATCATTGCTCCATGCGTCGCCTGCTCTTTCTTTTTTTCTTCTCCCTCTCCTTCCTTTCCGCTGCTGCCCGCCACATCGTCGGCAGGGTAGTGGACAGCAAGAATCATGAGGACTTGGCGGGCGCAGTCGTGGAGTTGCTCAATCCCCGTGACTCCTCTGTCATCAAGTCCACCACCACGACAGAACGGCAGATCTTCGGCTGGAAAGTCTTTGTCTACCAGTTTGATGTCGACAACGACTCCACCTATCTGCTGCGCTGCTCCAGTCTTGGCTACAAAACCGCTTACCGGCGCGTCACCGTGCGCATGGCCAACCGTGTCAATGAACAGCAGATCGACGACATCGCTTTGCAGCCCGACGTGCACACGCTCAGCGAAGTCGTCGTGAAGGCTACGAAAATCAAGATGGTAATGCGTGGCGATACGCTCGTCTACGACGCTTCCGCACTCAACCTCAGCGAGGGCTCTATGCTCGACGCCCTCATCCGTCAGATGCCTGGCACCACACTGGACAATGGCGTCATCAAAGTCAACGGACGTACTGTGAGTTCACTGCTCATCGACGGACGCGACTTCTTCAAAGGCGACATGAAGAAAGCATTGGAGAACCTGCCCGCCTTCACCGTCGACAAGGTCAAGGCCTACGATAAGCAAGGACAGGAAAGCAGACTCATGGGGCGCGACATGGGCGACAAGAGCTATGTGCTCGACGTGACGCTGAAACGTGAATACAAGCATGGACTGATGGCCAATGCCGATGTCGCGGGCGGTACGAACAACCGCTATGCCGCACGGCTGTTCTCGATGTACTACACGCCAAAAGAGCGGCTCACACTGACAGGATCTGCAAACAATGTCGGTGACACCTCGGTGCCGGGAGAGAGCGGAAGCATCAGCTCAGCACCTGACGCGGGCGGCGGATTGACCTCGGTCAGAAACTTAGGCGTGGAATACCGGCGCGACGGAAAGACAGAGGACAACTTCTTCACTACTTCGCTCAGCTATGCCTCGGACGACAACGACACACGCACGCGCACCACGGCGCAGACCTTTCTCTCCGGCGGCGATACCTATCGGCTCGACCGTAATGCCACGCACAATGTCAGTAGGCAGTGGTCGGCGGATGCTTCCTTCGGGCTGACACCTACGCATCAGATGCTTGGTGGCACGCTCTCAGGGGCTTATAGCCGCAACCACGGAAATGAAAACGGACGTTCGGGACTGTTTGGCAGCAAGCCGGACGGCGACGCCATCCTCGACAGTCTGTTTATGCCTGATGCCGGCGCACGACTCTTGAAGCACGCCATCAACAGGGTGAAAAACGACAACCAATTTCACGGCAACTCCTACAATGCTTCGCTCAGCCTTTACGACCGCGTGCGCCTTGGCAACAACGGTACTGACGAACTCTCATTTAATGGTAGCTTTGATTATGGCAAGACGACCAACGACCGCTTTGCCATGAACCGCATCGACTACCTCGGTACGGAGGACCGGCAAGATCATCGCTATCAGTATTCCCAAACGCCGGACCGCCATCTCAACATGGAGGCCTCGGCACTCTATGCCTGTTTGCTCGTCGACGATACCGTGGGACTGAACAGCCTCTACCTGCGTCCATCATATAGTATTCGTCAGAGCTACGACAACACACGCTACAATCTCTACCGCATCGACCAGGTGGAAGGCTATCGCGAGCAGGACTATACCTTGGGCATGTTGCCCTCGGAGCGTCAGGCCCTGCTTGCCGCCCTTGACAACAGCAATAGCTATCGCAGCACTATGCATACGACACAGCAGACGGCGGAGACTTCGCTCTACTTCTCCCATGGTGATGGTACGGCAAAGCCACAGCTCTCGTTCTCGGCACGCCTGCCGTTGGAGTGGAAGCGCGAGCACTTGGGTTACTTCCGCAATAAGGACTATGAGAAGGAGCGCCACACCATGTTCTTTAATCCTACGGTCGACTTGAGATACCAGTTCAACGACTCCACGGGTACACGCTATGTCGAATGCTCTTACTCCACATCGCAGAGAGTGCCGGAACTCTCCACGCTTCTCGACATCCGCGACGATGCCAATCCGCTCAACGTGACGCTCGGTAACCCTAATCTGAAAAAGGCGCGCAGCCACAACGTCAACCTCAGCGCTGCACTCTTCCGACTGGCAACGCAGCGGATGATGAACTTCTCGTTGGGATTCCACACTACTCATAATGCCCTCGCCTCTGCTGTCGTCTATGACAAGCAGACCGGAGTGACCACTACGCAGCAAACCAATGTCAACGGCAACTGGAGTGTCTCGGCGGGTACGGGTTTCTCTACGCCGCTCGACAAGGCTACGAGATGGAGACTACAGAATGACCTCTTCGCCAACTTCAACAATAGCGTTGACCTCACCACGGTGGAAGGCGTGGACAACCAGCGGAGCAAGGTGCGCAGCTGGGAAGTGAACGATCAACTGCAACTCAACTATCAACTCGACACCCGGCTGAATGCCTTCGCCGAGTGCCGTGTCGCCTATCACAACGCCAACAGCCGGCGACGCGACTTTCAGGCGGTCGATGCGTGGGACTGCAACCTGCGTTTGGGTACCAACGTCACGATGCCGTGGGGACTTAAACTGTCGACAGACATCACCGACTACAGGCGTATGGGATACAATGATGAGCAGATGAACCGTAGTGAACTCGTGTGGAATGCACGCCTCTCGAAGAAGTTGATGCACGATCGCCTCACGTTTATGCTTGACGCCTATGACATCCTTGGCAACCTCAACAGCACTACGCTCGTGCTCAACGAGCAAGGACGTACCGAGACTTGGACCAACTCCATTCCCCGCTACCTCATGCTGCATGTGGCCTATAAGCTCACGCTGGGCATGGCTGCATCGAAAAAAGATCATGTGTGGGAGGGTGGAGATTTGTAAACTTAGAATGACAAACATGACAATAAGGAGAAGGAAGAATGGCCTAAATAAACTTTTTTAACCTTCTTCTTTACTTATTATCAAGAGACATTTTGCGGTAAGAAAATAAATTGTTAAATTTGCATGTGGTAAGAGCAGAGTGCCTAAGGGCATATGCAAGACTATCATTATATATAGAAGATTTCATTCTAAACATAATTATTAAGTATTATGGCAGTTAATTACAAAGATCTTGGTCTCGTCAACACACGCGAGATGTTCAAGAGAGCCGTCAATGGCGGTTATGCTATTCCAGCATTCAACTTCAATAACCTCGAGCAGCTCCAGGCTATCATCACAGCTTCTTCCGAGCTTCGCTCTCCGGTGATCCTTCAGGTATCTAAGGGTGCCCGCAACTATGCTAATCCTATCCTCCTCCGCTACATGGCTGAGGGTGCTGTGGAGTATGCTAAGTCTTTGGGCTGCAACCATCCTGAGATCGTGCTGCACCTCGACCACGGTGACAGCTTCGAGCTGGTAAAGAGCTGCGTTGACATGGGCTTCTCTTCTGTCATGATCGACGCTTCTTCTAAGCCGTTCGATGAGAACATCGAGCTCACCAAGAAGTGCGTAGACTATGCTCATCAGTTCGACGTAACTGTTGAGGCAGAGCTGGGTGTCCTCGCTGGTGTTGAGGATGAGGTTTCTGCTGAGGAGTCTCACTATACACGTCCTGAGGAGGTGATCGAGTTCAGCGAGCGTTCTGGCTGCGACTCTCTGGCTATCTCCATCGGTACTTCTCACGGTGCTTACAAGTTCAAGCCCGAGCAGTGCACACGTGACCCGAAGACAGGCCGTCTGATTCCTCCTCCATTGGCATTCGACGTGCTGGAAGAGATCGAGAAGAAGCTCCCTGGCTTCCCAATCGTTCTCCACGGCTCTTCTTCTGTTCCTCAGAAGTATGTCGACATCATCAACCAGTACGGTGGCAAGCTCCCCGACGCTGTTGGTATCCCAGAGGAGCAGCTGCGTAAGGCTGCCAAGAGCGCTGTCTGCAAGATCAACATCGACTCTGACTCTCGTCTGGCTTACACTGCTGGTGTCCGTGAGACTCTCGCTCTGCATCCTGAGTACTTCGATCCTCGTCAGTATGGCAAGGTCGCTCGTGCTTACATGACAGACATGTACAAGGAGAAGATCACTGACGTGCTCGGCTCTGATCACAAGCTCGCTAACTGCGACTAATCCATTCCGACATTTTCTTCCTCCATGCTCCCTCTGTGAGCATGGAAGATTAAAGCATAAAAAAAGGACTGCCATCTCTGGCAGTCCTTTTTTTATGCTACTTGGAAGTTCTGATGAAGTTCATCGGTGTCCACGGCTCTCGCTCTGGATACTGTGGATCGCCGCCCTGGTGGATGCGCTTCAAGAGCCACGCCATGTTGTTGGCCATCGTGCGCATCGTCTGCATTCCTTCCTCGTCGAGCTCCGCCTCACCGGGCTTTTGCCCGTAGACCATGTTCCAATACTGCGAAGTGACGATAGGCATGTTCATCATCTCAAACGCCATGTTCATCGTTTGGTAGACGGCAGACGCTCCACCGCGGCGGCACACGGCGACGTTGGCTACGGGCTTGTTTTTCATCAGTGCGCCACCGGCATAGAGCATTCGCTGTACCACGGCGAGCAGTGCGCCGTTGGGTTGGCCGTAGTATGTCGGTGAGCCAAAGATAAAGCCGTCGGCATCTTTTGCTTTCTCCAAGAAACGATTGCACACATCATCGTCAAATGTACAGCGGTTGTTGCCTTTCTGCTTACAGACTCCGCAGGCGATGCAACCGCGCACTGGCTTGTTGCCAATCTGCATGATTTCCGTCTCAATACCCTGTGATTCCAACTTCTTTGCGGCCATGCTCAGCGCGTGGAAGGTGTTGCCCTCCTTATGAGAGCTGCCATTGATCAGTAATACTTTCATCTTGTGCTATATATATAATAATGTGTATGTTCTGAAGTCTGTTTCACAAACATTGTGCCATGACAGTGACGTGATGCCGCTATTGAAACCTCAGCCGGAACGTCGTCTGTCCGTCGTGGCGGTCGGGTAGGAGGGCGATGGAGCCGTTGCTTACCCGCATGATCTGTCGTGAGATGGAAAGTCCTATGCCACTGCCTTCGTCCTTAGTGGTGAAGAAAGGGATGAAGATATGCGTGGCGATGTCCGGTGGTATCGGCTCACCGTCGTCACTGATGTCGATGACGACCGACTCATCGGTGTCGGAGAAGGCGTGGAGGCTGATGTGCTGTCCCTCTCGGGTGGCCTCGGCTGCGTTTTTCAGTAAGTTGCTCACTACACGGGCGATGAGTCCCTCGTCGGCGTAGACCATGAGATCGTCGGGCTCTACGCAGAGCGTAATCGTCACATCATGATGAAGAAGCGGCCTGACTTGCGTGACCATTCGTTGCAAGAAGGGCTTCACGTCAAAGGGCGACGGCTGTGGCGTGGGCACATGGGTGAACTGCCGGTAGTTCTCGACGAAACGAATCAGGTCCTTGCTGGTCTGGTGGATCACCTCCAGTCCCTCATGTTGTTCGCCTTCAGCCTGTGGCAACAGGGCTTCGCTGAGCGAGATGACGGGCGTGAGCGTGTTCATGATCTCATGGGTGAGCACACGGATGAGGCGTACCCACGAGTCGATCTCCTGGTTGGCCAGCTCACCGCCAATGTCGCTGAAGGCGATGATGCGCACACGACGCTGTTGCAGGATGGTATGCGTCTCGCGCACGGAGAACTTCTTCAAGGCGTCACTCACTTGACTGATGTGTGTGATGGCTTCGCGGTCCAACAATTTGCGTGCGGCATTGTTGCTTCTCAGCACCAGTCCCCTCTCCTCGTCGACAACCAGCACGCCCGTGTCCACCGAGTCGAGGATGAGCTCAAAGTACTTTTCCTTTTCTATCTGTTCATTGCGTGCGTGTTGCAGGATCTCCTTGATGCGATTGAGCGACCTGTTGACCATCGCGTCGCCTTTCCTGTCTTCGGAGTAGCGGAAGGCATAGTCCCCGTTGTCGATGGCGTTGAACAGGAAGGCCACCTTGCCCACTGTGCGGCGGTTGCGTCGCCACAGCACGATGATCATTGCCAACAACACTACGATAAGAATGGCGGCAATGGCAAGCAGAATATAATATTCAGGCTGTGTCATATATATATAAGGTGTGTCATATATAACCGATGTTTTGTCTCCCTCTATACTCGGTGGCTTGTTCAACCCTAATTGGTTTCTTGTTTCCCTCCCTTTTAGGGAGGGTTAGGGAGAGTCTTTATATCCCGTACTTTTTCATCTTATTGTACAGCGTCTGTCTGGAGATGCCTAACTGTGAGGCGACATGTGAGAGGTTTCCCTCGCATTCCGCAATGGCTTTGGCAATCATCTCGCGCTCCATGTCGTCGAGTCGTTGGATGTCGTTGGTAGGTTGAGGGCGTGTCGTAGCCGAACCTTCAATGTCGTCGGGACGTATCGTCGTGCCGTCAGAGAGAATGACGGCCTTCTCCACTGCATGTTGCAGCTCACGGATGTTGCCGTACCATGGCAAGTGCTCTATCTTCTCTTGGGTATCAGGCGCGAATGTCATTCCCTCCTTATTATATAGGTGGGCATAGCGGTGGAGAAAAGAACCGGCATAGGTCATGATGTCGCCCGTGCGCTCACGTAGAGGTGGCAAGTGGAGTTGGATGGTGTTGATGCGGTAGAGCAGATCTTCACGGAAAGCTCCTTGTCGCACCATCTCCTCCAAGTTGCGGTTCGTGGCACAGACGACACGCACGTCAATGGGTATTGGCTTGCTGCCGCCTACTCTGACGATAGTGCGCCGTTGCAGGGCGGTGAGTAGTTTGGCTTGTAGCGCATAGCTGAGGTTGCCGATCTCGTCGAGAAAGAGCGTGCCGCCCTCAGCGAGCTCAAACTTACCGGGCTTGTCGGTCTTGGCGTCGGTAAAGGCCCCTTTGACATAACCAAAGAGCTCACTCTCGAAGAGCGTCTCCGTGACGGCACCCAGGTCGATGGGCATCAGCGCCTTGTCGGCGCGTTTCGAGAGTCGGTGAATCTCTTTGGCGAGAACCTCCTTGCCGGTGCCGTTCTCGCCGGTGATGAGAATGTTAGCGTCTGTGCCCGCCACCTTCTCCACCATGTCGCGTAAGTGTCTCATGGCGGGCGAGGTGCCCCATATCATCTCCGACACTGCCGTAATGGTTGGTTTCTTCTTCCTCGTCTTTTGGTAAGCGTCGGTGAGTTTCTCTATGAGTTGGTGGTTGTCGAAGGGCTTGACGATGAAGTCGGCGGCTCCATCCTTCAAGCCTGTCACGGCCAACTCTATATCGGCGTAGGCGGTGAAGAGCACGACGGCGGTCTGCGGCCGTGCTTTCTTAATTTCCCTGAGCCAGTAGAGTCCCTCGTTGCCGTTGTTGATACCGCTGTGGAAATTCATGTCGAGCAGCACCACGTCGGGCTGGTCCTCACGCAGTCGGGTGAGGAGGCTTGAGGGACTGGCCAGGCAGATGATGCGCTCAAAGGTCTGCTCGGTCACCATCTTCACCGTGGTGAGGATGTTACGGTTGTCGTCGACGACAAGAAGGGTGCCGTGTTTCATTGTGCTATATTTGTTGTTTTTGAGTTCTTGGTGTCCTTATCTCCTTTTCCATTTTGCAATTTGCGATGTAGTCATTCACTGCTCCCTCGAAGTCTTTTCGGAGTTCATCCATGGTTTCTCCTTCGTAAGTAATAGCGTCATGTGTCAAGCCAAGTACTTCGCCATAGAAGCAGTTGTCTTCTACACTGTAATTAACGTTTCCCGTATAGCCTTTGTATTTCATGGTCTTCAATCACTTACATTTACAAAAGTAACTAATATTAGTTGCACAAACAAATTCTTTTGAGACTTTTTATCAATTATCGTATGCTTTTCCTTTGTCTTGTAGCGAATCTGTGTCTAATTCTTATACACTCACTGTCCAATTATTGTACACTGGTATTTGTGGTAATATCTCTTAGAAGCTTAATAAACAGCGACTTGCGTTTTTAGCACGCCTTTGGCAATGTAAATAGTGTATGAAAACAAAGCATTATATCCTCATCATGGGCTTCTTCGTGAGCCTGAGCGTCCAAGGGCAGGAACCATGGAGCCTGGACCGCTGCATCGCCTACGCCCGCGAGCACGCCACCGAGGTGAGACGGCAGACGCTCGAGCAGGAGCAGAAGCACGCTGACTACCGCACGGCATTGCTCGACTTTCTGCCCTCTGTGTCGGCGGAGGTCAACGGACAATACAGCTGGGGCCGCAACATCGACCCGGAGACCAACACCTATAATAATGTCACCACGTTCAACAACTACTATGCACTCGGAGCCTCGGTGACGCTCTTCGACGGCGGTGCCACCTGGAACGCCTTCCAGCAGGCCCGCCTCGACAGGGCTTCGGCACAGAGTGCCATTGCCAAAGCCAGCGACGACAAGGCCATGAGCGTGATGGAGAAATACGTTGATGCTGTCTACACCCGTCGCACCATCGCCCTCGCCGAGGAGAAACTGAGCGACTCGAAGGCACTGTTGATGAAGACCCGCCGCATGTTCGACCTTGGCGAGAAGAGTCGGCCCGACGTGGTGCAGGTGGAGAGTCAGGTGGCCGAGGACGAGTACAATCTCTTGCACCAGCGCAACCTTGCCGACAAAGCCCTGGCCGACTTGAAGACGGCCATGAACTATCCCACCGACGACACGCTCTTGGTAGCCGGTCTGCCCGTCGATGTCGCCGCTGCCGCCATGTTGCCCGCCAACCGCCATGCCTGCGACAGCCTGATGCAGAGTGGCTACTTCCTTGCCGACCGTCCTGCCGTGGCCGTGGCTGAGGCAGCTGCCGAACGAGCCCGGTTGGCGTGGAAGATACAGCGTGCTGCGCTTCTGCCCAAACTCACGCTGAGCGGCGGCGTGGCTACCAACTACTACAAGAACCTCACGGCGGGCGGACAGGCTGAGGGCTTCGGCTCACAGTTCCGTAACAACATGGGCGAGTACATCTACATGACGCTCTCTATCCCTATCTTCAATGCCTCGTCGTGGAACAAGGTTCGCCGGGCCAAGACCGACTGGCAGGAGGCACAGCTCGACGTGGCCAACGCACGCCGCAAGCAGCACGACGATGCCTTGCAGGCCGTCCTCGACTACCGTGGATACGCCCGTGAGGTGGAGCAGCTGCAGCGCAAGGCGGCTTCTGACTCGCTGGCCCATCATCTCTCCAGCCGCAAATACGAGGAAGGCATGCTCAGCGTCTTCGACCTGCACACCGCCTCGCAGACCTTGCTGCAAAGCCGCCTGCTCCTGCTGCAAAGCGAGATGATGCTGGCACTGAAGGCAAGGCTCGTCAACTATTATGTCAACGGAAAATTATAAAGGAGAAAGTTCGTATGAGGAGAGAATTAATACTTATAGCTTTTACTACGCTGACGTCGCTATCCGTGTATGCTCAGATTTCTGGTGTTGTGGTAGACTCCCATTCGCAGCCTTTGAGTTATGCAAATGTCTCACTGTACTCCTTGCCTGACTCCACTTTAATTTCTGGCACCATTACAAATGCAGATGGACAGTTTTCCTTTGACCATGCAAACAGTACGGGGCACGAGTGTTTGAAAGTCAGTGCAATCGGCTATATTACAGCATTCGTCAGCCCAGTCAAAAGCAAGCAAACTGTGCAAATGCAATCGAATGAGTATGCATTGAAAGAGGTGGTTGTGTCTGGAAAGAGAGATATATTCAAGAGCAGGGGTACCGATATCATCGCCGACATCCAGCACTCACGTCTGCGTGATTTTGGCTTTGCTGATGATATACTCGACAAGTTGCCCATGGTCTCAGGAGAGAAAGGAAATTATCAAGTCTTTGGGAAAGGCACTGCCGTTATCTATGTGGGCAATAGAAAGCTTATCGACCCTTCGGAGCTGTCAAGAATCGCAACGAAGGACATTGCAACGATAGAGGTCATCAGCAATCCTGGAGCCAAATACGATGCCGACACTCACGCTGTCATCAAAATAAATCTGAAGCACCAGCATGCAAAAGGACTGGGTGGAATGGTGGCTGCAAGAGACGGGCAGGGACGGAGAAACTATGACTATGAGCAAACGCAATTCACCTATAACACCGACAAGGTAAACGCGTTTGCCGTTTTCAGCAATTCCACATCACGCTATTCTACTGATCAGGAAAACACAGAGACGACATTTACCCCCAAACATGTATGGAGCTTATATAGCAATATGCCCAAATGGTTGTCTACGTATTACGACCAGACTGTCTCTGGTGGAATGAGTGTGAATATAGATAAGAATAATACCTTAGGTGGGCAAGTGACTTATCAAAAGGAAACTGAACATTATGGAGGAGAGTCTGACAATCTTATCTCGAGGGACGCGGTGTTGTATGAGCGCATGAAGTCCGCCATTAATGCCCGATCTCATTACGACCAGTGGCAATCAAACTTGTACTATGAGGGTCGCATTGCCAGCAATTGGACGCTTGACTTTAATGGGGATTACCTCAGAAGAACGAGTCATGAAGGCAGAAACAATGCCGAGTCGGGCAATCTGACGATCTCGCATGATGTGCAGTCCACAAACAAAACGACATACGACATTGCCGCGGCACTTGTTGAACTCGAATACCAATGGTGCAAGAACGCCAAGTTGAGGGTCGGTTCTAATGTCAGCTATGTGAAGGATGTGAAGACATACAACAGCCAGGACGATACATCTACAAGCACAAACACAGCCTTGACCTCTGAGGAGACAAAGACTGCTTTCTTCGCCGAGGGGAATATGACTCTTGGAAAGCTGAGTGCGGATGCAGGCGTGCGGTATGAGCGTTTGAAAATGTCATATCATGATGACTTGAACCATCAGTATTTAGTTGATAGAAGCTACACGAGACTCTACCCGTACCTATCGATGTCCATGCCCGTGTGCAATTCCAAGATGGGCTTAAGCCTGACCACAAAGGTGCAGCGCCCCTCTTATTATCAGTTGCGCAATAGCCATGAATACTTCAACAAGTACGAAACAGAGGCTGGAAATCCTATGCTTCTGTCTCAGTACACCACTGATTTGTCCTATTCTATCCAATACCGACACCTTCGTTTCTCATTGGCGTACCAATGGATAAAGGACTACATAATGACCAATAATGTTGTTGATCAAGAGGATCCATTGCATCTCTTGTCCATTCCTCAAAACAAGCCGCATTACTCAGCACTCAATGGATACCTTTCTTACAACAACACGGTAGGTATTTGGGAGTTTTATGCCAATCTGAATGTTATGCGCACTTTCTTTGATATCTATAACACGGATGGGACGTTGGCAAATGGAAAACGGCCTTATGGTGTGTTGTCGTTCAACAACTATTTCAATTTGAAGAATCAATGGATGCCCTATCTCTGGCTTACCTATAATACCGATGGCTACATGCGTGAATACAGAGTCAAACAGGGATTTGTTGTCAGCTTTGGCGTCACTAAGTACTTCTTTAAGAAGGCTGTCTTCGCCAGACTGAGCGTCAATAATATCCTCGGGACTAAGGAGCGTGAGACTCGTTACGCTTCCGACTACATCTTCGAGAAGGAACGATTCAAAGACAATAGAAATATCAGTCTGTTCATCAGATATACCTTTAATAATAAAAAGAAATATAATGGTAAAAGCGCAGCCAGTGAGGAAATCGATAGAATGTAGTCGGAGGAACTCACTTGAGTGGCGTGCTATTTGTACCTGGACACAAGATTAAAGCTATGGATATAGAAATCAAACAGAAGAAATACCGCGTGCCACGGAAGTACTGGCCGTGGATAGGTGGAGGCGTGCTGGTCATTGCCCTGCTGGTGTGGCTGGCCTTGGGCAACTTCACCTCAACGCTGCAAGTCGACACGCGAGGGCTGAGTATCGCTACAGTCACCGACGCGCAGTTCGACGACTACGTCAGCCTTGACGGCAATGTGGTGCCCATCCAGGTGGTGCAGATCTCGCCCGAAGAGGGCGGTGTGGTCGTTGAGAAGGTCGTCGATGAAGGTTCGAAGGTGCACAAGGGCGATGTCATCGTCAGGCTGAGCAACTCCAACCTCGACCTTGAAATCCTCAATGCCGAGAGCGAGCTCGCCGAGAAGCAGGACATGCTGCGCAACACGCAACTGTCGATGGAGCAGGACCAGCTCAACAACCGCACCGAGGCCGCACAGTATGCCATGGACGTACAGACCAAGAAACGGGCATTGAGCCATCAGACCGCCTTGCAGCGCGAGCAACTCAACTCGCGTGAGGACTACCTCAAGGCCAAGGAAGACTACCAACTGGCTCAGGAGAAGAACCGACTCATTCGTCAGCGACTCAGCAAGAGCGCACAGATGCGGAGGGCACAGATGAACCAGATGAGCGACAACCTCGCCTCGATGCAGCGCAATGTGGAACTTGTCAGGCAGCGTAAGGCTAAGCTCGACGTACGTTCTTCCATTGATGGTGAGGTGGGACTGCTCGACGTGGAGTTGGGACAGAGCATTACGCCGGGACAGAAGATTGGCGTCATCAACGACCTTAGCGACTATAAGGTGGAGGCACAAGTGGATGAGCACTACATCGACCGCGTGCACAGCGGACTCGCCGCCACGTTCACGCAGAACGGCAGAACCTATCGCCTTGAGGTGCGCAAGGTCTATCCCGAGGTGCACGACGGCCGCTTCAAGATTGATTTCGTCTTCCGTGGCGCCCGCCCACAGAATATCCGCACGGGACAGACCTACTATATCGACCTGCAGCTCGGCGAGTCGAAGAAGGCCATCATCATCCCCAAGGGTACGTTCTACAGTACCACCGGCGGCTCGTGGATCTTCGTGCTCGACGCTTCCGGCCACAAAGCCTACCGCCGCAACATACGCATCGGACGGCAGAACCCGCAGTACTATGAGGTGTTGGAAGGGCTGGAGCCCGGCGAGCGCGTCATCGTGAGTGGATATGAGAGTTACAAGGATTACAAAGAACTGAAGATAAAATGATGAAGAGCTATTTCGTTTTCCTTTCCCGTAACAAGGGCTACACCCTTATCAACTTCTTTGGCCTCAGCGTGTCGCTGATGTTCGTGATGCTCATCGGCCTCTACACCTGGCAGGAGAAGAGCATCGACAAGCAGGTGGCCAATGCCGACCGGATAGAAGCGCTGGGCATGTCGTTTGATGGCACTGATGCTTGTGAGGGTATCCACCACTATGTGGGAACGCAGTTGCGCAAGCACTATCCAGAGATAGAGAGTGCTTGTGGCGTATGTCATAACGGTACTTGGGTCAGTTGTGGCGGTGATTACTTGTCAGCATCCTTACTGAGTGCTGACACCACTTTCTTTCATGTCTTTGACTACAAGTTGCTCAAGGGCGACCGCAATAGTTGTCTGACCGCCGACAACAGTGCCGTGCTCACCGAGAGCTTCGCCCGCAAGTTGTTTGGCTCGGCCGATCCCATGGGGCAGACCGTGACAATCGACGACACCATACGTTTCCGTGTGACCGGCATCATGCAGGACTTGGACAATACCGTGTTCTGTCATACCGATATGCTGACGAACTTCTCTCAGGCCAAGTTGTACAATATGGCCAACTCCGACGAGTTCTTCGTCAAAGGCAGCATCAATTACACGGGGAGCAGTGTCTTCCTGCTCATGCGTCCCGGTCATTCCTTCATAGGCAGGTCGCATGAACTGACTAAGTTCATCAGCACTTTCTGGCCACACTTCCAAGAGAGTTGGAAATGCGAAGTCTTTACCACTCCTTTCTCTCATCTCTACCTCTCCAAGTTAGACACTAACAACGACGTCACGCGTCGTGGCAATCCCACGCTCATTAACATCCTGATGGTGGCCACGCTCCTCATCCTGCTCTTTGCCGTGACCAACTACATCAACCTCACCGTTGCCATCTCCGGACGTCGTGCCCGCGAGATGGCTACCCGCCAGCTCTTTGGGGCCACACGGCGCCGTGTCTTTGCCAAGCTCGTGGCCGAGAGCACGCTGCTCTGCCTTGTGGCTTGGATGGTGGCTTTGTTGTTGGCCGTGGCTTTCGCACCGGTCATGGGCCATCAGCTTGACACCACGCTGCAGGTCTCCCGGTTGTTTAGTCTGGCTTGTATTGGTCTTTCGCTGTTGCTTATCGTCGTCATCGGTACGTTGTCGGGCATCATCCCCGGCCTCATCACCTCGCGCGTGAAACCCATTGAGATTATCAAAGGTACCTTTGTACATCAGACCAAGATGGTGCTCAGCCGTGTGTTCATCGTCTTTCAGAACATCATCACCATCACGATGTTAGGCTGCGCCCTCATTATGCTGGCACAGTTGCGACATCTCGTCAACGCACCGTTGGGCTTCAACAAGGACAATATCCTTGTGATATCGACTTTCAATAGCGGTCATCCCGACGCCATTCACACGTTCATGGATCTGCTCCGGCGGGAGTCGTGCGTAGCTGCCGCGTCGGCCTCGATGGGCACGCCCTTGGACGGCGGCAACAACAACACATTTGCTTTTAATGGCAAGGCCGTCTCGATGCAATTTTTCATTACAGACCCCTACTTTATGAATGTCTATGGTCTGACACTGAAAGGCGGCTGTAAACCACAGGCGCACCACTTCTACATCAACCACGAAGCTGAGGCAGAGATAAAAAATATTATGGGTATACGGCCCCAAGAACTGTTGCGTAAGAATCCATTCTATTACGCGGACAGCCTTGATGTTTACGGCGGACGCATGAACGAGTTTCTTATCGACAACATCCAGCGCGAGCAGCATCCGATGTTTATTGATATCCAGCCGCATGTGGATTATCCCTGGGCCATCTCCATCAAGGTGAAGGGAGACCCACAGACGGCCTTCAATACAGTGGCCGACGTCTACCATACAGCTTTCCATAAGGTGATGACCGACGACGACGCTAAGTTTGCTGACCGCATCATCCAGGACAAGTTCCACCAGGAGCAACAAACCTCACACCTCGTCACTCTCTTCGCTTTCATGGCCATCCTCATCTCTTTGCTCGGCCTCGTGGCCATGGCCACCTACTACATCGGACAGCGAGCCAAGGAGATAGCCATCCGCAAGGTGTTCGGCTCCACGAGAGCTCAGGTCCGCCGACGTCTCATCCGCACGTTCATGCAGTATGTCGCCATCGCTTTCGTCATCGGCAGCCTGCTGACGGTGTGGCTCATGCTGCATTGGATGTCACAGTTCAGCTACCGTGTCGTCTGGTGGCCATGGATTCTCGTGGCTGGTGCCGTGGTGTTCGCCGTCAGTCTTCTCGCCGTGTTCGTGCAGAGCTGGAAGGCCGGCAACGAGAACCCGGTGAACAATATCAAACAGGAATAACACAAAACATAGCAATATGAATCAAATTTTAAGCGCCATCAAGAATTTGCCACGGCGCGGCCAACACAATCTGGCAAAGATTGTTTGCTTGGGCTTTGGTCTTGCCGTGTCGGCGGTGCTGATCGGCGAAGTCTATTTCGAGCAGACCTTCGACACGTGGTTTCCCGGGCACGAGCGCACCTACACGATTAATGAGGATGTCGTGCAGAACGGGCAGTACAACGAGTGGTCACAAACCTCGGGAGCCATTGCACCGGGCCTCAAGGCCATATCCCCGCAGGTGGAGGCAGCCACACGCTACTCGTTCATGCTCAGCGATGTGAAGACGACCGTCGACGGACGGCCGTTCACGATCGACGAGGTAGACGCTGCTGACAGCTGTCTCTTCGACGTTTTTCCACGGGCAACCGTGCAGGGCAACCTCAAGGAGAGCCTCAGTCGCCCTTATAACTGTGTGATAAGCCGATCCATGGCTGATCGCATCGGTGGCAATGTAGTGGGCAAAGCGTTCGAGCTGCGCGACTACGATTTTAAGCTCATCATTGGCGGTGTCTATGAGGACTTCCCGTACAACTCTAAACTGCACGGCATCGATGTCATTACATCACTGCCTACTATCAACAAGTATTTAGATTTCGAAATCACAGACCGTTGGGTGGGTGGCGACCGCTTCTCTTCTTATATTAGACTGAAGAAGGGTGCTACGATAGACTACCTGAAACCTAACGTCAGTAAGATGATGGCACAGCACAGCGACTATGCCGAGGCTGAGAAAGCTGGCGTGAAGTTCAACTATACCTTCACGCAGGTTACCGAAGACTACACCTCCAATCCACAAATCAAGACGATGTGCTGGATCATGACGCTGCTTGCCATCATTCTCCTGGTCTCCACGGTGGTCAACTATTTGCTCATCGTCATGGGCAACGTGGTCAGCCGCTTCCGTGAGATGGCCGTACGCAAGTGTTTCGGCGGCGGGCGGCGCACCATCTATGGCATCATGATCAGTGAGTCGCTGGTGCATGTGGCCATCGGCATCCTCTTGGCCGCAGTCCTTATCTTTGCCTGCAAGGGAACGATAGAGGGCTATATCTCCGCACCCGTCAGCACGATGCTGTTCAGCCGAGGCTCATGGATACTCGGTCTCATCTGCCTGCTCATCATCTTTATCGGTGGTTTCGTGCCGGGCTATATATATAATAAGGTGCCGGTGACAGCTGCCTTCCGTGGCGTGCATGAGGCACGCCGCCGCTGGAAACTCATCATGCTGTCGGTGGAGTTTCTCGTCGTCACCGTCATGCTCAGCCTGCTTGCCGTCGTGCAACAGCAGTACCGCGAGGTGACGCACGAGGATATGGGCTACGACTACAGCCGTCTTGCCGTCGTCACCTTGGACAAAGCACCTGTCAACCAGATGCAGCAGGCCGTGACGTCGCTGCGCTCGCTGCCCTTCATCGAGCAGGTGACAACAGCCTACACGTTGCCGATTGGGTGGCATAGCGGAAACAATATCTATCTGCCGGGCGACGACACGGAATACTTCAACATTGCCGACCAGTACAGTGTGGGTGACGGCTATCTGAAGCTCATGGGCATCAAGGTCGTCGAGGGCCGCAACTTCACCGAGCCTGCCGACAGCGACCTGAGCGAGGTGATGGTGAGCGAGTCGTTTGTGAAGCGCTTCCATACGACCACGCACAAGCAGGGCAGCGTCGTCGGACAGCATATCTGCGTCTCGGAACATACCGACAGCCTGCATCCTTTCTCTACCATCTGCGGCGTGTATAAGGATGTCAGCCTCGGCTCATCGCTTGAGCGTGAGCTCCGTCCGAGCGTACTCTTCCACGACAACAACGACGCTCAATACATCCTTGCGAAGTTCACCGACCTCACGCCCGACAACCTCGACCGTGCCCGCCGGCAGTTGAAACGACTGCTGCCCGACCGCGACGTGAAGGTAATGCCTTACTCTGACCTTGTCGTCAATCAGTATCAGAGCACCGACGGCTTCCGCATGGGAACGCTCGTTACGGGTATCACTGCGCTGGTCATCGCCCTGATGGGACTTATCGGCTACACCACCGACGAGGTGAACCGCCGCCGCAAGGAGATTGCTATCCGCAAGGTCAACGGTGCCACGGCCCGCGACATCTTCCACATGCTCGTGACCGACGTGCTGAGGCTCTCGGTGCCTGCCGTCATCGTGGGCCTCATCCTCTCTTGGGTCATCGCCGAGAAATGGTTGCAACTCTTTGCCGACCGCATTGCGCTCTCGCCCCTGCTCTTCTTAGCTGTCGGCTTAGTGGTACTCGCCATCGTGGTCACCATCATGCTGCTCTCCGCCCGCAAGGTAGTCAACAGCAATCCAGTGCTATTCCTTAAAGACGAATAATAAAAAGAAAGAAGTTATGATAAAAGTACAAGATTTAAGCAAGACCTTCCGCACGGAAGAAGTAGAGACGATAGCCCTTGACAAGGTATCGTTTGAAGTGAAAGACGGCGAGTTTGTCGCCATCATGGGTCCTTCAGGCTGTGGCAAGTCCACACTGCTCAACATCCTCGGACTCCTCGACAACCCCACGTCGGGACAGTACTGGCTCGACGGCAAGGAAGTGTCGGGGCTCCACGAGAACGAGCGCACGGCTATCCGCAAAGGACAGATAGGCTTCGTGTTTCAGAGTTTCAACCTCATTGACGAACTCAACGTGGAGGAGAACATAGAACTGCCGCTTACCTATCTCGGCATCTCCAAGGCCGAGCGCAAGCAGAAGGTGCAGGAGGTGATGAAGCGCATGAACATCAGCCACCGCGCCAAGCACTTCCCTCACCAGCTCTCAGGCGGTCAGCAGCAGCGCGTGGCCATCGCCCGTGCTGTGGTCTTCGGTCCTAAGCTCATCCTCGCCGATGAGCCTACCGGTAACCTCGACTCGAAGAACGGTGCCGAGGTGATGCAGTTGCTCACGGAACTCAACCAGGACGGAGCCACCATCGTCATGGTCACCCACAATGCCCACGATGCCGAGCTGGCCCATCGCATCATACATCTCTTTGACGGACAAATCGTCGCAAATCCATAATCTCTCTCTTGGAGGCCGTCCCCCATCAACTGCGGGGACGGCCTCCGCTTTTTTGCCATGGGCAGAAGTGCATGTGCTATATATGTAATAAGGTGTATATAATAATGAGTCGATGATTTGCACGAACGGAATATTTGACGTAACTTTGCACTAAGAGAGATTTTATACTAAGAAAGTATTCGTCAAGTGAAAGCATTAAAGAATATCGGTTTGTTGCCGAGAGTGATCATCGCCATCGTCTTGGGCGTGGTCTTCGGCCTGTTCCTTCCGTCATCGGTCGTGAGAGTCTTTGTCACGTTCAACAGTCTGTTCAGCCAGTTTCTTGGTTTTATGATACCCCTGATCATCATCGGTCTGGTCACTCCTGCCATTGCTGATATCGGGCGAGGGGCGGGTAAGCTGTTGGTTGTCACCGTCGTCATTGCCTATGCCGACACGGTGTTGGCTGCCCTGCTGGCTTATGGCACCGGTTCGTGGCTCTTTCCATCGATGATTGCTACCACGGGCGGACTGCCGCATATCGCCAAGAGCATGGAGCTGACGCCTTACTTCACGATCACCATTCCACCGATGGTCGACGTGATGAGCGGCCTCGTCTTCTCGTTTCTCTTCGGTCTTGGTATTGCCTATGGCGATTTGAAAACCTCTAAGCGGCTCTTCGACGATCTCCGCTATGTCGTTGACAAGGCCATCGCAAAGGGCATCATTCCTTTCCTGCCGCTGTATATCTTTGGTGTGTTTCTCAATATGACGTATAATGGACAGGCTGGTAAGATCATGCTTGTCTTTGCCCAGATCATCTTGGTCATCCTTGTGCTTCATGTCTTCATCCTCGTCTATCAGTACTGTATTGCCGGTGCCATCGTTCGCCGCAATCCTTTCCGTCTGTTGCTCACCATGCTGCCAGCCTATCTCACGGCTTTAGGCACGAGTTCGTCGGCAGCCACCATTCCCGTGACGCTGGCGCGTACGCTGAGGAATGGAGTGAGCAATGCCATTGCCGGTTTTGTCGTTCCGCTCTGTGCCACCATCCATCTCAGTGGCAGTGCGATGAAGATCACGGCCTGTGCCCTGACCATCTGCCTGCTCACAGGGCGCGCCCATGACTTCGGTCTTTTCCTCTATTTCATCCTTATGCTTTCCATCGTCATGGTGGCAGCCCCCGGTGTGCCCGGTGGTGCCATCATGGCTGCGTTGGCTCCTTTAGCGAGCATTCTTGGCTTCAACGCCAATGCTCAGGCGCTGATGATCGCACTCTACATCGCCATGGACAGTTTCGGCACAGCCTGCAATGTCACAGGCGACGGTGCTATCGCCCTTGCTGTGGACAAGATGTTCTCACGGAAATAAAGCTACCAGTTCCTTGCTTGTTTAAAGGGAAATGCGTATATTTGCAGCACATAACATAAGAAAGGACAATAACTATGATTAAGATTTATGGTATGCCTACCTGCCCCTACTGTGCTTATGTAGACGAGCAGGTCAAGGGCGACAAGCGTTTCAAAGTGATTGATATTGGCGAAAATGTCAGATATATGAGTGCTTTTATGCACTTGCGCGATAAGAGTGCGGCTTTTGACCATTCCAAGGAGATTGGTGACATCGGCATTCCGGCCTTTGTCCTGGAGGACGGCACCGTAACACTCAAGCCCGAGGATGTAGGACTCAAGGAGTATGACCCCAATGTGGGCGGCCCTGCTTGTAGCCTCGACGGTAAAGGGTGCTAAGCTTTCATTAGGATAAGCAAGATCGAATGCTGCAAGATAGATAAATGCCACAGACCGACTACCATCAACCGATGATCTACGTTGCCGTTGCCCTCATGGTGGGTATCATGGTGGGCAATGGCGTCGGGGCATCTGTGGGCTTGATACCGTGGGTGGTCGTTTTCGGTGTGCTGTTTGTTCTTGCCTGTGTGGGCTATCGTTGTAACAAATGGCTGTGTGACATTTGTTTGATTCTGTCGACAATGGCGTTTGGTGCATTTCTTGAATGCCGTCAAGCTCACGAGCAGGCGAATCCTTTGCCTGAAGGCAGAGGCTCGTGTGAGGCAATTGTCGTCGGAATGCCACAGCAGCATGGCAAAGTGATCCAAGCCGACGCGCAGATTGTAACTGTGGGTGGACAGCGATTGCGTCATCCTATGAAGGCGCGCCTCTCTTTTCTTCGTGATACATTGTCCGGTGAGGCGGTCTCTGCCCCGGCTCTTGGTGACGGCATTACATTCTTCTCGCGTTTGCAACGCCCCGGAGAGGGTTATCGCACGAATGCTAACACACATTTCGATTCCCGCCGATGGTTGCTTTCCCAAGGTTACCGTGCTCAGACGCTGATCAGTCCTTATGACTGGCATCGTGTGGCATTGTCACTCCATAGTTTGGGAAGAGCAGACCGTGTGAGGCTAAGAGTAGGGAAGTGGCGTGAGCAGATGTTGGGCCAATACCGCCGTATGGGTATTCTGGGAGAAGAGTATGCGGTGTTGGCCGCTATGACCTTGGGCGACAAGAGTTGCCTTACCAAGACATTGCGGCGAGTCTATTCCCAAACGGGCACCAGCCATGTTCTGGCGTTGTCCGGTCTTCATCTGTCCATTGTCTTCAGCATCTTGTTGCTCACGTTTGGCTTGTTCCGCATCAACCGCTGGGTCAGTTATTGGCTGACGCTATTGGTGCTGTGGTGCTTTGTCGTGTTGGTGGGCATGCCGGTGAGTGTCGTTCGTGCCGCTATCATGCTGTCGATGGGCAGCATTGCTTTGTTGCTCCATCGCAGGGCCGCGTCGTTGAGTGCGTTGTCCTTGGCGGCGGTCGTCGTGTTGGTGCTGAACCCGGAGAGTCTGTGGGACGTCTCCTTTCAGTTGTCTTTCATGGCCGTGCTGTCCTTAGTTGTCATGGAGCCACTGGTAGAGGGACTTTGGTATCCCCGTTTGCGTGTCGTTGCCTGGTTGTGGTCCACAACGCGCACGTCGGTGATCGCACAGTTGGGTACAGCTCCTTTGGTGGTTTATTACTTCGGCAATCTGTCGGTCTATTTTCTTCCTGCCAATCTGCTCGTGTCGCTGTTGTCGATGCCTCTGTTGCTTCTGTCGTTTTTCTTCTTTCTTTCCTTGCCTTTGCAGTGGGCTCATCTTGTCTGCGTCTCCCAACTGCTTTCCTGGCTGTTGTCGTCAGCCACGCTTTTGCTCAATCATGGTTTGCGCTGGATGTCGTATCTACCCGGTGCTGCTGTCGATGACGTGTCATTCAATCAGAAGCAGGTATGGCTTTATTATTTCGTGCTTATTTGTCTTCTCTCCGCATGGATGTATGAAAAGCGTATAAAGCGTAGCAAAAACTGTTAAAACATCTCTTTTTGTGTTGTAAATGTCAGAAATTGAATTGAAATAGAATATTATTGTTGCTATTATTATTAATTCTTTGTATATTTGCAACATTCTTTTCTTTCCTTTGCCTTGTTTAATTGCAGCGTCTTGGTCAAAGGAGAGAGACAGAAACAGGTTCAATGCTTGCTTGTGACCTGATTTTGAAATGTTGAAACAATCCGCTGCAAAGCTAATAACCTTTTTAAGAAAGAAATGGAAAAAGAAATCGTGAAGCCTGCTGAGGGCAGACTGGGTATTCTTGTTGTAGGCTGCGGTGCCGTGGCCACTACGTTTATGACGGGTGTGCTGATGGCACGCAAAGGACTGGCAAAGCCGATCGGCTCAATGACACAATACGACAAGATTCGTGTGGGGCGTGGCAAGGAGAAGAAATACCTCCATTATGGTGACATCGTCTCTTTGGCCAAACTCGATGACATCGTCTTCGGCTGTTGGGATGTCTATCCACAGAATGCCTATCAGGCTGCCGTCTACGCAGAGGTGCTCAAGCAGAAAGACATCGACCCGGTGCGTGATGAGTTGGAGCTGATCAAGCCGATGAAGGCTGCTTTTGACAAGAACTACGCCAAGCGCCTCGACGGCGACAATGTCAAGGACTGCGCTACCCGTTGGGATATGGTGGAGCAGATTCGTCAGGACATCCGCGATTTCAAAGCTAAGAACGACTGCGCCCGCATCGTGGTCATCTGGGCTGCTTCCACAGAGATCTATGTTCCTTACTACGAGCCCATCCATGGTAAGCTCGACACGTTGGTGGCTGCCATGAAGGCCGACGACCGCGAGCATATCGCCCCTTCGATGTGCTATGCCTATGCTGCCCTGCAGGAGGATGCGCCGTTTATCATGGGGGCTCCTAACACCACTGTCGACATCCCGGCTATGTGGCAATTGGCCGAGGAAAAGAGACTACCCATCGCCGGTAAGGACTTCAAGACGGGACAGACGCTCGTCAAGAGTGGTTTCGCTCCAATCCTGAAAGTGCGTAACCTCGGACTCAGCGGCTGGTTCTCTACCAACATCCTCGGCAACCGCGACGGTCTCGTGCTCGACGAGCCTGCCAACTTCCACACCAAGGAGGTCAGCAAGCTCTCTACCCTTGAGACCATCTTGCGCAAGGATGACCAGCCCGACCTCTATGGCAACATCTATCATAAGGTGCGCATCAACTATTATCCTCCACGCAACGACAATAAGGAAGGCTGGGACAACCTCGATATCTTCGGGTGGATGGGCTATCCCATGCAGATCAAGATCAACTTCCTCTGCCGCGACTCTATCCTTGCCGCTCCGTTGCTGCTCGACCTGACGCTGCTCTCCGACCTGGCTCACCGTGCCGGTCGTTACGGCATCCAGCGTTTCCTGAGTTTCTTCCTCAAGAGTCCTATGCACGACTACACCAAGGGCGAGGAAGCTGTCAACAATCTCTTTGAGCAGTACACGATGCTCAAGAACGCAATCCGCTCCATGGGCGGATATGAGGCTGACGAGGAAGTGGACTAAGAAGACTCTCCCTGGCCCTCTCTTTTAGGGAGAGCCTGGGAGGACCTTTCCTGTTATTTTTGTCTTATGACGATTCCGCCCATGGGCTGGAACGACACTTTGAGCTTGCCGTCCTTGCTGACTTTCACGGTCTTCTCCACGGCCTCGCGGTTCTTGCCGTCGGTGAGAAGTGTTACCTGCTGACCGGCGAGCATGGGCAGGGAGAGCGTGAGCTGAAGAGGCTTGCTCAGACCGTTGAGGCCACCGACAAACCATTTGCCGCTGACAGCGTCCTGACGGGCGATGACAGCATAGCGGGTAGGATATCCGTCGATGAACTTCGTCTCGCGCCAGGTCGTCGGGATGTTCTTGAGGAAAGCGCGCTCCACGGCGTTGACGGTAGAGTCGGACTGCGGTGTGACCTCCACGCAGTTGACGCTCGTCTGATTGGTGATTGCTGTGGCAAGCTCAAAGACATTGCTGGTGTGGCGTGGGTGACGGCTGTGGTTGTCGCGGCTGAGATAGCGGTTCATGATCACGCCGCCCCAGTCGAAGCTGCCTATGGCATTGCGGCTGAAAGGATGCATGGTCATCTCGAAACCTTCCTTCTTGGCGTGGTACTCTGTGAAGAAGACGTTCTCGCTGGCCAGTGCTGCCTCAGAGGCGATATAGTTGGGATACATCCGTTCCCAACCTCTCGGTATCGTGCAGCCATGGAAGATGACGGCGAGGTGATGGTCTTTCGCATCGCTGAGAATGTCTTCGTAGAGTTGCATCGTCTGTTGCTTGTCACCGCCGAAGAAGTCGACCTTGATGCCGGCGATGCCGATGCGCTCCATCCATGCCATCTCGTGCTTGCGGGCGATGGCATCGTTCATGATACCACGTGGCGTCTGTGGGGCGTCGTTCCAGTATCCGTTGCTGTTGTACCACAGCATGAGACGGACGCCTTTCTCTTTGGCGTAGGCGGCAAGTTTCTTGATGCCCTTGCGTCCGATGTTCTTGTCCCACCAGTTGTCCACCAGCACATACTCATAACCATACTTTGCGGCAAGGTCGATAAACTGTACCTGGTCGGCATAGTTGATCGAGTTGTCCTGCCATACGAGCCAGCTCCAGGTATAGCGTCCCGGCTTGTAGTCGTATTTGGTCTTGTATTTCGGTTCTACCACATCGAAGGGAATCGTTGTCTCTACGATGGGTGCGAGCGTCTGTCCAATGGTGATTGTGCGCCACGGCGTCGTGCCCGGTAAGGCAATGCCGGGCGCAGCGCTGCCGTTGCCATTGTTCTCTCCGGGCTGCGGATAAGCCACGGTGTAGCCCGTCTGCGGGTCGTAGTCGCTCAGACGGCTGCCACAGTAGCTGCCGTCGACGCCTGTCTCGGAGACCAGCACCCAGTAGTCGGCCTTGCTCTGACCGGTTTTCTTTGCTTTGCCGTTGCCGGGCAGTTGTTCATGGAAGAGGCAGGGAAAGGTATAGCCCACGCCGAACTGCGACTTGGCGGCCATGGGGGCATCGGCAGTGTACTCCTCTTCATAGGAGGGCTTGGTGCGTTCCCATCCCGTCATAGGCGTGATCTGAGGGCAGAGAAATGTCGTCGTGCCGTCGGGGAAGCGGAAGCTCGTAGCCTCACTGCTGATGACGGCGCACTTCGGGTTGTCGTCTTTCTGACGGGGAATGGCGTATCGCAGTGCGATGTTGTTATTGTCGACGACGAAGGTGACGACAAAGCGCTGTCCCTCGGCGTTGGCGAAGGTCACATCAGTGGCGTTGGCCTTGAAGTCGACATGGGCGCGTTTAGTGCGGGTCATGTCGTAGTGCTTCTCCATCGGATAGTCGCGGCTATCGCTGAGCGTCATGCCGTGGGTGAGGTCACCGAAGTCAGCGACGAAGCCAAGCCGGGACGGGCACAGCACTTCCCTGCCGTTGAGAGTGACGGTATAAGTCGGTTTGCCGTCAGCGTCGGAAAGCTTTACGATGAGCTGTCCGTTTGGCGAAGCGATGGTCTTGTCCTTGGCTGTCGCAGGCAAAGCCACGGCGAGAGCCATAGCGAAAAGAGTTGTTCTGAAGATTGTTTTTTTGTTTGTCATGTATGGGTATTTTAGATTTGGTTGAGCAAAGATACAACTTTTCCAGCAGATGATCCTTTTTGCACTCTATTATTTATGCTTCTTCGTATTTCCATTCATCCACGGTGCGCTTCTCCGTAGAGAAGTTGATGCCGACCTTGAAGATGCGGCGGCCGTCGTGCTTGTAGGGCAGGATATAGTCTTTGGCGTCGATCTGCTCCAGGGCTTTCTCCGCACTCTGGTCAATCTTCAGTTCCATGACGAAGATCGTGGTCTTGGTAGAGACCAGCAGGTCGACGCGTCCGCGTGCTGTCCGAGCCTCGGCACGAATGGTGAAGTTGAGCATGTTGAAGATGGTGTAGAGGATAGCCTGGAAGAACGCCTCACTGTTGTGATGGATGTCGTACGGAAATCCGGCGAGATAAACCTTTAAGGCTTCCATGGCGGCATCGATATTGTCTGCGCGCATGGCTTGACCGAACTCCCACGCGAAGTTGTCGCGTGGGCCTGCATAGTAAGGCGCGATGTAGTTGAGCATGCTCTCGCTGAAGCCTTGACGCACCTCTTCGTTGGGGAAGCCTAACAGATACATGCCGTTCTGCGACTTTTTGATGGTGATATAGCCACTCTGATAAAGCACCGGTACTGGGTCCGTGATTTTCTCCGTTGGCGCATCAAAGCGTTGCGGAGTAGCCATGATGCCTTCCAGCTGCGGGATGAGAATGTTGTTCTTCTGCAACAGTTCCAAGAGGAAGGTCGGTGTGCCCGTGGCGAACCAGTAATTGTCGAAACGACTGTCGAACAGGGCGTTGAGGATGCTATAGGGGTTGTACAGTCCCGGGCAGTGGGCTGTGAAGTGATAACCGTCGTATTGCTCCTTCAGTTTTTCTACAGCCTCGTCGAAGGTCATACCGTTGGCAGCGGCTAAGTCGGTGATCCCCTCGTGGAAGTTGTCGAGCAGCTCCTGTTCCGTGAATCCACAGATGGTAGCATATCTGTCGTCAAGGCTGTAGTTCTTGATGTTGTTCAGTTCGCTGAAGATGCTAAGCTGCGAGAACTTCGTGATGCCGGTGAGGAAGACAAAGCGCAGCAGTCCCTCGTTGGCCTTTAAGGGACTGAAGAAGTCGCGCATGATACTGCGTATCTGTTCCTGCAGCTCCGGCTTGGCGTTGCTGTCGAGCATGGGCGCGTCGTATTCGTCGATGAGGACAACGACTTTCTGTCCGGTCTGGGCAGCTGTCGTTTGGATAATCTCATCCAGGCGGGTGCCGTAAGTCCTACCTTCGGCTACCGTTATGCCGAGTTTTGCCTCATAGAAACCAAGCACGGCGTTTAAGGTAGAATGAACCATCTGGATTTCATAGTACTTTCCGCGACTTAAATCGAGATGTATGACCGGATATTTCACCCATTCCTTCTCCAGCTTCTCGATGGCGAGTCCTTTGAACAACTCTTTCTTTCCCTCGAAATAAGCCTGCATCGTTGTGACAAGCAGTGACTTGCCAAAACGGCGGGGGCGATTCAGAAAATTGCTCTGAGAGCCTTTGGCTATGTTATAGATAAGGTCGGTCTTATCTACGTAATACTGATTGTTCTTACGTATTTCCTCGAAAGTCTGTATGCCTAAAGGGTATCTGTTCATAGCCTCTGATTTTATAGCGTTATTTTTATGCTTCCTCGTATTTCCATTCATCCACGGTGCGCTTCTCCGTAGAGAAGTTGACGCCGACCTTGAAGATGCGGCGGCCGTCGTACTTGTAGGGCAGGATATAGTCTTTGGCGTCGATCTGCTCCAGGGCTTTCTCCGCACTTTGGTCAATCTTCAGTTCCATGACGAAGATCGTGGTCTTAGTTGAAATGAGGAGATCAATTCTGCCCCTTGCCGTTTTCACTTCAGCATGAATGGTGAAGCCTAAGGTAATGAATATTGTGAAGAGGATGGCCTGGAAATAATCTTCTCGATTGTGGTGAATGTCATAAGGAAAGGCAGCAAGGAACGACTGTAGTACTTTCATGGCCGTGTCGATGTCGTCCTTGCGCATGGCTGCTCTGAACTGGGCAGCAAAAGCCGTCGTCTTCAACCCATATTGCGGAGCGATATAGTTTAGCATACTTCTGTTCAGCCCCATCCGTACCTCCTCGTTGGGATAGCCTAACGTATAGATGCCTTCATCGTAATCTTTAATGGTCAGATAGCCGCTTTGATACAATACGGGAATGGGGTTGCCAATATTATCTGTCGGGGAATCGAACTGGTCTTCTGTGGCAACGATCCCTTCCAACTGTGGCATTTCGATATCGTTCTTGATCAGAAGTTCCAACAGGAAAGTAGGCGTGCCCGTGGCAAACCAGTAGTTGCTGAACTTCTTGTCATGTAGCGCATTAAGCACACTATAGGGATTGTAGATATTGGGGCAGTGTGGCGTGAAGCGATAGCCGTCATACTGTTCTTTCATCTTGGCGACCGTTTGCTCGGTGGTGAGGTCGTTGGCTTTGGCCATTTCATGGATGCCTTCGTGGAAGGTGCTGAGGATCTCCTCCTGTGTAAAGCCACAGATGGCTCCGAACTCATCGTCAAGACTGTAGTTCTTGATGTTGTTCAGTTCGCTGAAGATGCTGAGCTGCGAGAACTTCGTGATGCCGGTGAGGAAGACAAAGCGCAGCAGTCCCTCGTTGGCCTTTAAGGGACTGAAGAAGTCGCGCATGATACTGCGAATCTGTTCCTGCAGTTCCGGCTTGGCGTTGCTGTCGAGCATGGGCGCGTCGTATCCGTCGATGAGGACGACGACTTTCTGTCCGGTCTGGGCAGCTGTCGTTTGGATAATCTCATCCAGGCGGGTGCCGTAAGTCCTACCTTCGGCTACCGTTATGCCGAGTTTTGCTTCATAGAAACCAAGCACGGCGTTTAAGGTAGAATGAACACTTGAATTTCATAGTACTTTCCGCGACTTAAATCGAGATGTATGACCGGATATTTCACCCATTCCTTCTCCAACTTCTCGATGGCGAGTCCTTTGAACAAATCTTTCTTTCCCTCGAAATAAGCCTGCATCGTCGTGACAAGCAGCGACTTGCCAAAACGACGGGGACGGCTCAGGATGTTGTTCTGCGAGCCTTTGACAAAGTTATAGATAAGATCGGTCTTATCTACGTAATACTGATTGTTCTTGCGTATTTCCTCGAAGGTCTGTATGCCTAAAGGGTATCTGTTCATAGACTCTGATTTTATAGCATTCTATCTGTTGCAAAGATACAAAAAAAATAATGAGAAATTCCCTCTTTATGACATTTTTTCCTTCCTTCTTAGAACTCATGCTGCCACCCTATGCTGATGTCGGCCATCGTGGAGTGCTTGGCGTTGGAAGGGTTCATCCACGCTGCTTCTGCTTTCAGGGTGAATCCGAGAGGCAGGGATGTGTTGAGGCCTGCCGTCCATTTGTTGCAGAAGACGTTGTCGACATGGAAGTAGCCGTCGTAGCGCGCAAAAGGGATGATCGAGAAGGAGGGGAGGCCCAGGGTGGTGGCAAGATCGTAGCCGGCTTCCAGTCCCGCCGCCTTGTTGTTGTGGGCGTTGCTGGCGATGAGCTGTCCGTCGATGGTCCATCCGTTGGCGAGATAGGCGAAGTCGAAGGCCGCGTGGAAGGCATGGTCATATTCTATGAGGTTTGGATTGTCGCGCTGGTCCATGCCCTCCTTAGCACTGCCATAGAAGGCGGAGAGGCTCAGGTCGAGGCCATTGAGAGGTTCGATACCCACGCGCGTGGCGGCACCGAGCAGACGGGAATGCTTCAAAGGGGCGGAAGGGTAGACATACGCACCCACCTCATAGTGAACATTGCCGTGTCTACCCCAGACGGCGGCACCACCCTCGTGCCACGTCATCGGCATGAGCGTGCTCTCGCTGAGCGGGTCGTAGATGGTCAGGGCTGGACCGCCGGCGTTGGTAGTACCCACGGGGATGTCGATGATACCGGCTTTGACGTTCAGTGCCTCACTCCATTGCTTGTTGATATAGAGTTTGTTGGTTGTGTAGTTATCGCAGAAGTTGTTTGCCCACGCTCCTTCGGAGTGAAAGCGCTCATATTCCACTTCAGCTACAGCCGACCAGCCTTTGCCCAAGGTCAACGTGGCGTTGGCGAGTATGTGGGGGAAGTCGGTGAGTGTGGGATGCTCCTGACCATGTCGGTGACCATAGTTCATCTCGGTCATCACATAGCCCGTGAGCCGCTGCTGTGCGGTGCTGTCCTGTGCCAACATGTTTGCGCTGCAAGCCAAGAGACACAGCGCGCTGAAGAGAAATCTGAGTTTATGCATTTCGACATCATGTTTTACGAGTGCAAAGTTACAACATTGTTGTGGATAGTAGCACAAATGAGGCATACCCAAATATGGTGATTTTAATCGGGAGTGTTTGTCGCTCATTAAATAAAATCGTCATTTTTTACGACAAAATTACGTCACGGCGGAGTTGCAATCTAGAGAGACCATTTTATATGAAAACGGAGATGACTTTGTCATCTTTGCTGTTTTTGATGATAAAAAGGTAGTTTGAGTGAGTGAAAACGCCGAGCTGACCAAAAATTCTCTAGAGAATTTTTCCTCATCTCAGTGTTTTTATCGGCACATCTCGGTTGAATGACATGTAAAAAATGGATTTTTACCCTTATTAAGGTGCAAAAATGGAGGAAAGAGAAAGAAAATATGATGAAAAAGAATAGGTAATTGTCTGATAGATAAAAAGTTATACAGATTTTTGTAAAGCAATGCGAAAATCACGCAAAAAGGCGAAATTTGGAGCCAAGGACACCCTTGATTTCAAATTTCGCCTTCTCGTTGGCGGAAAAATGTCGTTTTACTTGACAGTTTCCTATTATCTAATTGTTATGCCACCTCAATGTTTTTGGTGATCTCCTCTTTCTCTGTCTTACGTGGCAGACCGATGCGGAGCACACCGTCCTCTACTCTTGCGATGATCTTGTCGCGGTCGACGTCGTCGGGCAGTTGCAGACGCTGCTCAAAGTTGGCGTATGAGAACTCACGGCGCAGATAGCGCACAGTGCCGTTCTCCTGCTGTTTTTCATCCTTATGCTCCATCTTGATGTTGAGCACTCCATCCTTGTCGACGCTGACGTGGAAGTCGTCCTTGGTCATGCCCGGAGCGGCCAGCTCAATCTCGTAACCAGCTTGGTTCTCCTTGACGTTGATGGCCGGAGTGGTGGTTTGCACGTGGGCTGCGCGGTTGTTGTTTAAGAACTCGTTAAGTGCGTTGTCGAGCATTGTGTAGTGGAATACTGGATATAACATATGAAAACCTCCTAATGATATTGTTTCTAAATTGTGATTAAACTCTAATGTTTTTTTTCTTTGCCCTTGTAAATACAATATCCATACCTACACAAAGAAAGCGACAATCCGTCAGTTCTGTATGACATATTGTCGCCATTTCCTATGTTTCTCTGCAAAAAGATGGTTTAGTAGATGACTTTCTTTCCTTTTTGGATGACGATCTGATGTTTTGCGGGGTGCTGAATGCGTGCGCCGTTGAGACCGAAGATGAGACTGTTGGAGGCTCGGCTGCCGACACTGGGAGCAGAAATACCTGTCATGGGCGAATAATCGTTGTTGTTGGTCACGTAGATGTCGTCGATGGTGATTGGCGTGCCGCCCAAGGACCACAGTGCAACGATGTAGATTTTCGAGGGGTCGATGGCGCTTCCTGTTTGCTGGCTCTTCATCGTGTGCAGCGGAACGACGATCTGCGTGCGGTTGTCGAAGGCTTGCTCATAGTTGTTTTTCGCCCAGATGTTGTTCTGTGGATAAATGAAGATTTTGGCGCTGTTGTTGTCGGGCTCTTTGAGTTTCACCACGAGGTATTTGTAAGCACTGAGGTCTACGCCGTCGCTGTAAGTCCATCCTGTCTGTCCGTACTGTCCGTTGACGAACGTATGGGTCGTTTCGTCGTATGAGCTACCGTTTTGTTCCCAGACCACCTTCACGTAGTTCTTGCTGAGCGGGAAGAAACTTGAGCGGACGTTGAAACTCGTGGTGTAGCTGTTGCCAAAGGCGTCTTTGACCTTGGCGGTGACTTGGGCCTTGCCCTGTCCTTTGGCCAGGATCTGTCCGTTGACGACTTTGACGTTTTCCGGATCGCTGACCTCGTAGGTTGCCAACGAGGAGACATCCTCTGTGTGGCCGTCCTGAAAGGTGGCTTTCAATTCGGCGAGCTGTGCTTGTCCGGCCATCATGTCGAGGTCGCCGACGGGTTGCAGACCGGTGATCGTGGTCTTTTGGGGATCGGGCACGTGCGTGTTGTCGTCGTCGGGCCATGCGCGGTTCACCTCCGCCCAGTCCTTGTACCACTGCCAGCAGGCACCGGCGCAGGTCTCGGGATTGCCGTCGAAGTCCGGTGCCACGGTACCGCTGTTGATATATTTGTCGATGTCGAGATAGCAGGCAGTGCTGGAGAGCGTCATGGAGATGTTGTCGTAGTGGTCCATGAGAGCTTTAAAGGCAGAGCCCCACTTCGATGTGGATCCCGTGGCCCAGGTGCCCCAATTCGACTTGACGTATTCTCCGTGCTCATTATAGTGTCCGGTGCCTTCCTTCTCAGGGCTCCAGTCCACCTCCGTGATAATAACAGGATTGGTCATCACCACGGGCACAGCCTCAGTGAAGGACTGTATGTATTTCTGCGCATCGTAGTTATTGTCATCAGCACCATACCATGCGACGTAGTCGTGCACGGCATATCCGATGTTCTCGCCCTCGATGGGATGGGAAGCATAGCCGCGGTAGTTGGCCTGCCAACTGGTTCCCGGCACCCAGATGATGCCCGTGAATCCGTTGGCGCGTATCTTGTCGACGATGGGCTGGAAGAAGTCGTGCATCGCCTCGGCCGTTTCCTTGCCTTGGGCGTCGTAGAGTTTGACGGGCTCGTTGGCGAGTTCTATCGAGATGGCGCCGGCGTTGGCCTTGACGATGGGATTCTTGCTGACCACGTCCCAGACGTAGAGCAGATATTTCTGATAGTCATCTCCAACCTTGATCTCCTTGGGGCAGACGCCCGGCGGCCGCACGACGACATACATGCCGTGGTTCATGGCCTTTTGCATCAGGGGGATGTAGAGCTTGTCGAGGAAGTGGTTGAAGCGGTCTTTGCTGAAGGCTGAGATGTCGTTCTCACCGGAGGACTTCTTCGACGGGTCGTTGGTCCAGCAAGGATCGAGGTGCAGACGGAAGACGTCGCAGTAAGCGCCTTGGTCGTTGTCGGTCATGGCGGTGTAGATCTTCTCGAAGTAGTCAAGGCAAGGCTGTACGTGAGCATCGGTCAACTCGGGTACCCACTTAGTCCATCTCCAGCCGTTGAAGTAGGGACTCGGCGTGTCCATCACACCGTGGAGCGTGACGCGGTTGCCATGGGCATCGCACAGATAGCGGCCCTCGACATGCAAGGTTGGCAAGGGTACAGCGTAGATGGAGGAAGCGTGAGCGCAGAGCGTGGTCAGGCAAGCCAGCAAGGAAAGGAAAGTTTTTCGTAATTTCATTATTGATTTGTTTAGGATTATCGGTTGCAAAGGTAGAGAATAGTTGGCAAACAGGGTTTGCGGGAGGTTACGAAAAGTTTAGCGGAGGTTACATAGGGGGGAGACAAGGGGGCGCGTTTGCTTGTAAGCAAACGAACAGAACTGAGGGACGAACATGGGAAGACAAGAAAGGCAGAGGCCGCAAGGCGACCTCTGCCAGAAGGAAAGGAGGAGACAGCTTACCATTTGATGCTCACGCCACCCATGACCCACGTGCCGGGTTGCGGCACATTGCCGACATCGACATAGTCGCGGTCGAGGAGGTTGTTGCCTTTGAGGTAGACGGTGTAGTGCGGAGCCGTCCAGGCAAGGTTCGCGTCGAGGATGCCGTAGCTGCCATAGCTGTGGAGTTCGCCCTGCAGATCGTTGTAGTGACCCTTGCGGTGCTGGAAGCGGTAACTGACGTCGAGCGTCAGCTGTCGCCAGAGGTTCAGTCCCAGCGTGGTGACCACCTTGCTTTTAAGATATTCCAATGCATAGAGGCTGTGGATGCCCTCACCCGCGTGCTGGTCTTGGTTGATAAAGCAGTAGCTCACGTTGAGTCGACGCAGCACATGCTGCTCAGGCAGCAACTTGCGGAAATCGAATTCTGTCATGGCCTCCACGCCGAGGGCGTTGATCTTGCCGTAGTTGACCGATTTCCACACCACATAGCCGTCGTCGTCTTTCGTGCCGTCGTCGATCCAGTCGATGAGGTGAGTATAATGGTTGTGGAAGACGCTGGCCTTAGCCGAGATGCCGTCAGCGGCATAGCGCAGTCCGCCTTCTACAGCCCGCAGCTCCTCGGGTTTGAGATTCGGGTCAGCCTTGTGGCCACCGACCGAATAGAAGAGTTCGGTAAACGACGGCATGCGCAACGAGCTGTTGTACGAGGCAAAGAGACTCCAACCCTTGCCGAGCCGTACGCTGGCGTCGATGCCGGGATAGACCCGCATGTTCATATCGGCCCCACTGTTCTTAGCCGCTACGAGTCCCGCCGACACCGTCAGCGGGCCAGTCACCACGTTGTGCTCCAGAACAAACTGCACGTTGGTGCGGTTGAGTCCTTTGACATAGTCGCGGGAGGAGCCATGGATGTGTCGGCTGTGGCTGAGCGCGTTGCCGAGGTTGGTGCTTACCAGATCTTCGTTGCGCAGTTCGGCGCCGAGCGCCGTACGGCCGAGTGTCCAGTCAAACCATGCATTGATGTTCGCGCCATAGATGTCGGTGCGGTGATAGTTGAACGGCACCTTCGACTCGTCGCCACGCAGGAGCTCAAAGCGGTCGTACTGATGGTTCCAGTAGATAGAAGGCTTGAGATGCACAGCACCCTGCCGTGTCTCAGCCTGCAGAGCCGTGAAAGTCTTGAAAGTATGTTCAAACTGATTGTCGAACTTTGGTGAATAGAATGTCGAGGAGCCAAAGTTCTTGGCCGAAGCGCCGGCGTGCCAGTTGACGCGCACGTTGTCGTCGAGATACTGTCCTTGGTAGAAGCCCTTGGCCGTGCTGTAGTCCGTGTTGAGCTGTCCGGCTTTGTTGCGGGTGTATCCGTCGCTTCGTGTGAACGTGCCCGAAAGCGACTGTCCCCATCGGCTGCCGCCCCATGCGCCCCTTGCGCCAAGGCTGAGGTAGCCATAGCTGCCGCCCTCTACATGCGCGTCGATGGATGTTGCGTTGGGTTTGCGCGTGACGATGTTGATAGCACCTAACAGGGAAGAAGTGCCGTAGACGCGCCCTGCGGGACCTTCGAGCACCTCGATGCGCTCGATGTCGCTGATGTCTACGGGGAAGTCAAAGGCGTTGTGCCCAGTCTGCGGGTCACAGATGTTGATGCCATTGAGTAACAAGGTGATCTGCTCGTCGTTGCCGCCCCGGATACTCACGTCGGTCTGAGCACCGATGGCTCCCCGCTGTCTGACATCCACGCCAACGGCGTATTTCAGCAAATCGTTTACACTCTGTACCGGCGCCGCCTGGATCTCCTCGCGGTTCAGTACAGTCACCATTCTGGCTTGTCGGCTTTGTGCCAGCGGAGCGCGTGTTGCCGTGATGTCGACCTCGCCGAGCGTCTCACCCTGCCGGATGAGGGAGTCGGGATTGGCCTTGTCCACGTCGGTGCTGATGCCTTCTGCCTTGGCATAGGTCAGCGTGGCCACGGAAAGCGTGCCCACTAACACCTCGCGTCCCAGACAAGCAAAGAGCGCGTAAGGCTTACGCGAGAAATGCGTAAACTTCATGGGGCGCTGCTTGTTGAAAACTGTTTTGAACATAAAAAAATAATTGTCATTAAGTCTCGCCAACTTGGCAAAACGAGTGCAAAAGTAATAAAAAAATGTGAAAGCTAAAAGAAATCATCTTCTCAATTTGCTCGGATTGACAGGCTATCGTTTGGCAGATAACAGATTTATCGTTACCTTTGCCATTCTTAAACATATGATGTTGAAGGATGAAAAATCATATTCTGAACAGAAGCGAAGGCAAGAACTCTACGACAGGTTGGGCGCAGCCGGTCGGTCTGATCGCCTTCGACGCCGATGATACGTTGTGGGACAACCAGGGGCATTTTGAAGCCGTAGAGAAGGCCTACTGCCGTTTGCTCTCACCCTACGGCACGGCAGAGCAGGTGTCGGCGGCGCTGTTTGAGACAGAGACCGCCAACATGCCCCTGCTCGGCTATGGCTGCAAAGCCTTCACGCTGTCACTGATCGAGAATGCCGTCAGCTTCAGCAAAGGACAGATCACGGCACAAAGACTGCTCGAAGTGGAGCAGCTCGGTAAGTCGTTGCTCACTTTGCCCGCAACGCCGCTGCCCGGAGTTGTGGACACGCTGAGAGCACTGCGACAGAGCGGCCGCTTCCGGTTGGTCGTCTTCACCAAAGGCGAGCTGCTTGACCAGCAAAACAAGGTGATCCACTCAGGCTTGCGCGAGTTTTTTGATGACGTGATCGTCGTATCGGACAAGACGCGCCACGAGTATCAGCGACTTTGCGACATGTTTGACACCGACGTGAGCCGACTGTTGATGGTGGGCAACTCTTTTAAGAGCGACATTGCGCCCGTCTTGCAGTTGGGCGGCTATGCCGTGCATATACCTTTCGACAAAGTGTGGCAACACGAAGTGGTGGAGGAATACGAGCATCCGAGGCTGAAACGGTTGCAAAGTATCAGCGAGTTGCCCTCGTTGCTTGCTATTTAAGAATAATGAGGGGCTAATTCTATATATTATTTGCTGATGCGCTTTTTTTTTGTTATCTTTGTAGCCAAAAAATTAGAATCGCCAGCTATTTCTGACAAGATATGAACGTCATAGATATTCTTAACGACAGCAGCCGCCCCAACGGCTTCTCCATAGAGGTGCTGCCTCCTCTGAAGGGAAACGGCACGGGAGCATTGTTCCGCAATCTCGACAAGATGTGCGAGATGAAACCGCTGTATGTCAATATCACCACCCACCACAGCGAATATGTCTATCGTGAACTCGAAGGCGGACACTATGAGCGACAGCGCATCCGCCGCCGTCCGGGTACCATCGCCATCGCGGCCGCTATACAGAAACGCTACGGCGTGATGGTCATCCCGCATGTCATCTGCAGCGGAGCCACGGCGGAAGACATCGAGTATGAACTGATCGACCTGCAATTCCTGGATATCAACAATGTGCTACTGTTGCGCGGTGACAAGGCCAAGGACGACAAGACCTTCAAACCAGTGCCCGGCGGCTATGCCCACACGACACAGCTTATAGAACAGGTCAACCGCTTCAATGAGGGATTTTTCGTTGACGGCACGCCGATCAAGCATCCCGGCGATCCTTTCCACTATGGTGTGGCCGCCTATCCCGAGAAGCACGAGGAAGCACCCAACATCGACATGGACATGGCCTACTTGAAACAGAAGCAGGACATGGGCGCGGACTATGCCGTCACACAGCTCTTTTATGACAACCGCAAGTATTTCGACTTTGTGAAGCGGGCGCGTGCCATGGGCATCACCATCCCCATCGTGCCGGGCATCAAGCCTTTTGCCAAGTGCTCGCAGATCACGATGGTGCCCAAGACGTTTCATTGCGACATGCCGCAAGAGCTTGCCGCTGAGGCCGTGAAGTGCAAGACCGACGACGATGCACGGGCTTTGGGCATCGAGTGGACGGTCAACCAGTGCCGCGAGCTCTTTGCCGCCGGTGTCAAGGATATCCATTTCTACACCGTGTCTGCCGTGGACAGCGTCGTGGAGGTGGCTCAACAGTTGATGTGATGCAGAGCACTGAGGTGATAGGACAGCAGGAGGCATGGCAAAGACTCATGCAGCTCGTGGATGAAAACCGCATCCCGCATGCCTTGATGTTTGTCGGGCCACAAGGATCCGGCAAGTTCGCTTTGGCGCTTGCCTTTGCCTCTTTTCTCTTGGGCGAGCCGTGGAATGGCAAGTCGATGGTGGACAACGAGGCCATGCGGCGCAATGCCGTGGCAATGCTGGCCAAATGGCAGCATCCCGATCTCCACTTCTCTTTCCCGATCATCAAGCCAAAGGGCACCGGCAGCGACCATAAGATGATATGCGACGACTTTGCGAAGCAGTGGCACGAAATGCTGGCAAAAGGACCTTACTTCACCATGGAACAATGGATGACGATGATGGGTGCCGAGAACCAGCAGGCCGTAATCTTCGAGGCTGAGAGCGACGCTCTGAGCCATCGGTTGTATCTCAAACCTACACAGGGCGGCTATAAGGTCAGCGTGATATGGTTGCCGGAACGTATGAATCTGACGTGCGCCAACAAGATGCTGAAGCTTTTGGAGGAGCCACCACAGAAGACGGTCTTCCTACTGGTGAGCGAAGAGCCGGAACGACTGCTGGAGACGATACGCAGTCGCGTGCAGCGTTTCGACGTGCATCGCATAGCGGACGAGGATATCGAGCAGGCTTTGGTGGCGCGGCGTGGACTCGACGAGGACACTGCACACCGTGTGGCACGCTCGGCAATGGGCAGTTGGCTGCAGGCTCTGCAGGAACTGGATGCCGGAAACGAAAACCGACAGTTCTTCGATCTCTTCGTTATGCTGATGAGAAAAGCCTATACGCGTGACTTGAGAGAACTGAAAAGTTGGAGTGAGGCCGTCGCCACCTTCGGACGTGAAAAACAGCGGCGCATGCTCGTCTACTTCCTCTATCTCGTCCGTGAAAACTTTATGTTTAATTTCCGGCAGCCCGATCTCAACTATATGACGTCGGAGGAGGAACATTTCGCACAAAACTTTGCACGCTTCATCAACGAGCGCAATGTCGTGGAGATGGGCGAGCTTTTGCAACTTGCACACAGAAATATTGGACAAAACGCCAACGCCAAGATCGTATTCTTCGATTTGGCGATGAAAATGATAATATTATTAAGAAGATAGTTCATGACAAACTGTAATGATCATATATGTACCGGATGCGACCGTGGTCTGTGTTGCCGTGGCGTCAGCCGGCAGGACAAACAACTCAACACCTATGATTGGCTGGCCGACGTGCCGGGCAATGCTGAGTCGACAGACTTGGTAGAGGTGCAGTTCAAGAATACCCGCAAAGGTTACTACCACAATGTGAATAATTTGGATTTGCAGAAAGGCGACATCGTGGCCGTGGAGGCGAATCCCGGTCACGACATCGGCGTGGTGACACTGACGGGACGGTTGGTGAAGCTGCAACTGAAGAAAGCCAACCTGAAATCTGCTGACGAGATCCGACGCATATACCGCATCGCCAAACCAGTGGATATGGATAAATATAAGGAGGCCAAGAGCCGTGAGCACGGCACGATGATTCAGAGCCGGCAGATCGCCAAGGATTTGGGACTGCAAATGAAAATCGGCGACGTGGAATACCAGGGCGACGGCAACAAGGCCATCTTCTACTATATCGCCGATGAGCGCGTGGACTTCCGAAAACTCATCAAGGTGCTGGCAGAAACGTTTCATGTGCGCATAGAGATGAAGCAGATCGGCGCACGCCAGGAGGCGGGACGTATCGGTGGAACGGGTCCCTGCGGCCGCGAGCTCTGCTGTGCCACGTGGATGAAGAACTTCTCCAGCGTGTCGACAAACGCCGCCCGCTTCCAAGACATCTCGCTCAATCCGCAGAAATTGGCAGGTATGTGCGCTAAGCTCAAATGCTGTCTCAACTACGAGGTGGACGAATATATCGAGGCCGGAAAGAAGTTGCCACCGAAAGATGCCGTGCTGGAAACTGCCGACGGCGAGTATCATCTCTTCAAAACGGATATCCTTGCCGGGATGTGCCAGTATTCTACTGACAAAAACTTGGCTGCCAACCTCGAGACGATCACGGCAGAACGCGCCCGCGAGATCATTGCGATGAACAAGAAGGGCGAAAAGCCGTTGTCGCTGCAGGAGGATAACAAGGCAAAAGCCGTGAAGAAACCGATAGACCTCCTCGCCGACACGGACATCAGCCGCTTTGACAAGGCAAAGAAAAAGAAACGGAAAAACAATAAAAATAAGGCCGACAAGCAGGCTGCCGCCGGTGAGCAAGGCAATGGAAAGCAACCGAAAGCCCCACGCACTAACCGGCCGGACAACAGAAATCGGAAACCGAAAGCCGAAAAGACTCCGGCTGCCGGAAATGATAAGCCGAAGGCCGGTTCCGCCAATGCTCAGCCACAACGTGAGCAGGCAAAAGAACCGAAGAAGGATAATGGGAATAAGACAAATGCTCAGCCCACGGCTCCTTCTACAAACGAATGATAGTCATGAGACGTTTTTTGTTTTGGGGTGTATGGGCCTTGGTGATGCTCTGCTGCTGTTGTACGGGCAACCAAGTCTATGACCACTATCAAAATGTGCCCATCTCGGGTTGGGACAAGGCCGATGTGCTCAGCTACGACGTAGCGGCACTGCGTGATTCCGGTTGGTATGCTACCGATTTGGGACTACGCATGAACAATATGTATCCTTTCCTGAGCGTCACCATGGTGGTTAGTCAGGCTGTATACCATCCCGATGATGCCGGCAAGAAAGAACAAGATATCCAACCTTTGATGGTGAAAAACGACACGATCAACTGCTCGCTCCGCGATGACAACGGAAAGGTAAAAGGTCGGGGCATCATCTTCTACCAATATCACTACCATGTCTCTGCCATGAAACTGCAGCAGGGCGACTCGTTGCATATCACCGTGCGCCATATTATGAAGCGTGAGATCCTGCCGGGACTCTCTGATATCGGTATCAGCATGAGGCGGATGATGAAGTAACGAAAAAATTGAAGGTTGGATTTGAGTGATGAGGAGCTATTTCTTGCGTAGCACTTGCCTTGCTGCCGGTCTGTTGTTGCCGTTTGCTTCCCATGCGATCAACGTGGACTCTTTGGCACAAGTGGAAGCGAAGGAGATGGGGCGGTTGCCCAAGCAGGCAGCCAGCCTGCAAGTGGGACTGAACACGAGTGAGGAAACCAGTGTAGCATACGAATTAGATTATCAATGGTATCCGCTGAACTACGTCGGTATTGGCATAGGTCTGGAACTCGACGACGACTACGGCAACCGGCCGCTGATCGAAGCCGGAGACGATGACGACTATGATCCCGACCGCATCGTCAAGTTCAATATCCATCCCATGCTCTCGTTCCGTACACCAACCTTATGGATGAATAAACGGCACAGCTGGGGCTTGTTGCTGCGCTGCGACCCTGGTTTGGTGCTGTCCTTCCCACGCAATGACAAGGTGTATTACTCAAAAATTAAGTTCGTGGATGGTAACGATATCGTCTATGACAGTTTTACATTGAAAAACCGTGGCGGAAGATGGAAGTTCTGGCGGGTAAAGTCGGCAATCTCTGTCCGCGCTGATCAGTCGCTCATCTCTTTGGGATGGAGCATTTCCAACTATAACATCGCCTATTGTCGCAACAATATGTATTATCAGGGCAAACGCTACTATGGACACGAGAGCTACGACAAGACATTTTCGTTATTTGCCTCTTTCACGTATTGCTTCTGATCATTGCTGGTCTTGCATCGGGCTATCGCTATGATAGCTTCTGTCTTGAAAACATAAAAAAGAAAACGCTCAAAACGAATTCTCTTGTAGAGTGAATCGTTTTGAGCGTTTTCTGTTGTTGCATTCTGTTGATACCGGATCTACTACACCTTATTATATATATAGGAGACTCGGCATTCGTAATATAGACTACACCTTATTATATATATGAGGGTCAGCCATCTGATGGCTTTATGTCCTCACAAGGTTTCTGCCGGCATCAATGCGTAGGAAGATGAACAGCAGGATGGTGAAGCCCCACAATGACGAGCCACCATAGCTGAAGAAAGGTAGCGGGATGCCGATCACAGGTGTCAGTCCCAACACCATGCCCACATTGATGAACACATGGAAGAGAAAGACGCTGAGCACACAGTAACCGTAGACGCGCCCAAATTTAAATGGTTGTCGCTCGGCAAGGTGTATGAGTCGAAGAATCAATGCCAGAAAGAGCAGTAAAACGCCGGCTGAGCCGAGGAAGCCTTCCTCTTCTCCCACGGTGCAAAAGATGAAGTCGGTGTCCTGTTCCGGTACAAATTTCAGTTTGGTCTGTGTGCCGTTGAGGAAACCCTTACCTTGCAGTCCGCCTGATCCGATGGCAATCTCACTCTGATGGACATTGTATCCGGCACCCGCAAGGTCCTCGTCAAGACCTAAGAGCACGTTGATACGTACGCGTTGATGAGGCTCCATGACATCGTTGAGCACGTAGTCGGCACTATAGAAAAAGATGATGGAACCCACCGCAAACAAGGCTGTGAGCATGTAGTTGATGAGTCGTGTCGACAAACCTTGGAAGGTGAGGTAGCCTATCAGCGCGGCACAGATGCAGAGCTGGATCCAGACAATGTCGAAGCGAATGACAAACTCGGAGAAAAGCAGCGAAAGAAGGGTCACGCCAAGGCTGATGCCGATGATACGCAGTGCTTTGTCGCGGTCATGACAATAGACGTAGATCATGCCCGCGGAGAAAATCTGCACCAACAACAACACGACAAATTTACCGACAGAAGTCGGCGTGTCCCATAAGAACACTTGCTCGTATTTGATACCTACGACAAAGTATACGACCATAGCAACGCCTGTGAAGAGAATGCTGCCAGGCATGCCTTCGCGATAAAACATCAGAAAGAAAGACAGATAGACCAATGCTGAACCCGTCTCACGCTGTCCGATGATGAGCAGCACAGGCAGGAAAACCAATGCACAGGCTGCCATGAAGTGCTTGAGCTGATGCATGGTGAAGCCGTACGTGCTCATCAGTTTGGCTAACGCCAACGCTGTGGCAAACTTCGCGAACTCTGCCGGCTGTAGTCGCAACGGCCCCAATACCAGCCACGATCGTGAGCCCTTGATCTCATGGGGATTGAAGATGGTCAAGAAGAGCAGTACCATGAACAGTCCGTAGATGACGTAGGCAAACGTGTCGTAGAAACGATCATCGAGCATGAGAATGATAAAGCCCAGCATCAATGACGTTCCTATCCATACTACCTGCATACCCGAGCGGGTACTCAGACTGAAGATGTCGGTCTCGCCATAGGTGTAGCTCGCACCACAGACGCTGATCCAACCGAAGACCAACAGTGCCAGGTAGATGCCAATCGTCCACCAGTCGAGACTCCGGAGTATTCCGGGTTGTTTATCTGTTTCTTGAGCCATAAGCGATTCTACGTTTCTGCAACTCGTCGGCTTCGCGGGCGCGGGCCGGAGAGAGTTTGCCATTGATATATTGATCCATCAACACAGTGGCCATAGGTACGGCAAAGTCAGCACCGAAACCACCATTCTCCACATACACGGCCAAAGCGATCTTCGGCTTGTCCATAGGGGCGAAGGCCATACACACCGAGTGGTCTTGTCCACGGTTTTGGGCTGTTCCTGTCTTACCACAAGCAGGGAAGTTGAGTGTGGAGAAGTGTTTACACGTTCCACCCATGGCTGACGAACGCATACCGGCGACGATAACGTTGTAAGCCCAAGGGGCGGCTTTGGTGTAATGACGCTGATAATATTTCTTGTCGATGCTTCCACCTTTGACATCTTTCACGACGTGGGGGATATAATAATAGCCGCGGTTGGCAATCGTCGAGGCGAGATTGGCAATCTGCAACGGTGTGAGGTTGACCTCACCCTGACCGATAGCGATACTGATGACGGTCAAGCCATTCCAAGAACCATGGTAGGCTTTGTCGTAGAAGGCGGCATTAGGAATGAGCCCTCGCTTCTCACCCGGCAGGTCTATGCCCAACTTATAGCCGAAGCCCATGCTGACCATGTAGTCACGCCATGTGTTCATGGCTATCTGCACCTTGGGGTATTTCATTCTGTTGGCAAACATGTGATAGAGTCCCCAACAGAAGAAGCCGTTACAAGACGTGCTGATGGCAGGAATGATCGCCAAGGGCGAGGGGTGTCCATGACAACCTACATGCAAGCCCTTGTACGAGAAACCATGGTGACAGGGGTATTGTGTATGAGTGTTGATAATGCCTTCAGTAAGAAATGTCAGGCCTTGAGCGGTCTTAAACGTAGAGCCTGGAGGGTATTGTCCCATGATGGCACGGTTGAGCAAAGGCTTCCATACGTTTTTCGAAAGAGCTCGATGGTATTTGTTGCGGAGCTTTCCCTCCAGCAGACGTGGGTCGTAGGAAGGAGAGGAAACCATGCATAGCACCTGCCCGGTGCTCGGTTCGATGGCGACAATAGCACCGATCTTGCCTTCCAGCATACGTTCGCCAAGTGCCTGAAGACGGATGTCCAAACCCAGCGTAAGGTCTTTTCCGGCTACAGGACGACGGTCGTATTTGCCATGTTGGTATTTTCCCTGGATACGTCCATGGGCATCACGGAGAAGAATCTTCACGCCTTTCTCACCACGGAGATCCTTTTCGTAGCTATGCTCAACGCCCAATTTTCCGATGTAGTCGCCGGGCTGATAATAAGAATCCTCGTCTATGTCGGCTTGAGAAACCTCACCGACATCGCCTAAGACGTGGGCACCATAGGGATATTCGTATTGACGGATGGTACGACGCTGGATGGAGAAGCCTGGAAAGCGGAACATCTTCTCCTGAAAGACGCTGAAGTCTTTGTCGTCGATCTGGCTCATGAACAACTGCTGAGTGAACCGCGAATAGCCTGGATTCTTATTGCGGTCCTTGATATCGTTCATGCGTTTGATGAAATAGTCCTTTGTGATACCCAAGGTCTCACAAAAGTCCAAAGTGTCGAGATGACCCTTCTCTTCGTTCATCACGACCATGATGTCGTACGCCGGCTGGTTATAGACCAACAGCTTACCATTGCGGTCGCGGATGACACCACGAGAGGGAAACTCCACCTGCTTGAGGAATGCATTGGAGTCGGCACTCTTGCGATAGTCATCGCTCAGAAGCTGAATTGTGAACAATCGCAAGATATAAATGGCCACTATGACGATAGCAATACCGCCAATGACCAGTTTCCGATTTTCCAGGTTATAATCTTTCATACCTACAGTCCTTCCGGGCTTCACTCGCCATCGCGTAGTTTAAGCCTTCTTGCGCAAATTATCCACTACAAGGATGAGCACAGCAGAGAGAGCTGTGCTGGTGATGATACACAAAATCCACTGACCCCAGTTGAAGAATGAGAACATCTCCACCGTGAAGAACACTATACAGTAGATAAACGTCAGGATCAATGAGAAGTAGACGTACTTAGGCATTCCCATGGTAAAGATAGCTGGCTGCAGTGCCTCGTCGCTGTCACGTTGCATGAAAAGCTCCAGCACATACGGCTGAAGCAGTCCAAGCAGAGTCATCGACGCCGCCGCCACTCCAGGAGTGTTGGCAAAGATGTCGATGCTTAAACCTAAGAGAAAACTCCACACCAGTATGGCCCATTTGGGATAGTTGCGGTTGAAGCTGATGACAAAATAGATATATAACAATGGCGTAGCATAGTCGAACAGATGGATGTGGTTGAGCACAAGCACCTGTACGAGCAATAGCACAACAAAAAGCAACAGCCTTTTCAGAAAGTCTATGTTCATTTCTATTTGTCTTCTTTCGGTTTCAACGAGTCTTGTGCGGCACGCAGTGCGTCAAGTCTTTCCAATACAGGCTTGTTGTCAATGACGCAGACATCACGCAACTTGCCAAAGTCTGTCGACAATTCCACTTGCAGACGGTAGGAAATACCGTCTGGAGAGTTGTAGACATGGAGTATCTTTCCTACGGCAATGCCTGGGGGGAAGACAGAGGAATAGCCACTTGTCTCTACCCATTCATACAGTCGGAAGCGTGCATGGCGCGGCACGTCCTCAACGTAGGCCAACTTGCTGTTGCCTCCAAACCAACGCAGATAGCCAAAATAGCCACGCCCTCTGATCTGGCAACTGATGTTTGACTCGGTATTCAACGCCGGGATGACGACGGAATAGTGGGGCGACACTAAATAGACAATACCCACCACACCTGTTCCACAGGCTACGCCCATGTCCTTCTTTACACCGTCGAGACTACCTTTGTCAATGGTGATAAGGTTATCGTGGCGGTCGATGGAGTTGCTCACGACTTGAGCAGGGATGAGGTGATAGCCTTTTAATATGTCAAGCTGATTGCGACGTACCCAATTGGAGTCTTTGGTAGCATCGGTAAGCTGCTTTGACAAGGTCTTCACCTGCTGCTCGAGATAGAGGTTGCGCTGGGTGAGCTCTTGGTTGGCTTTGGACATGGAGAGGAAAGACTCTACGTCAGCTTCCCAACTGAGCAGCTTTCCCGCTGCTGCGTTTGCCGTAGAAAACCATACGCTGCCTTGATAGCTGTTGTATTGAAACAACAGTATCAGGCTGAACACTTCCAGAATTAAAAAGACAAACCAGTGATTATGTTTGGCAAGAAATTCTACTAAGTTGCGCATGGATAACTTTTATCTCATCAAGAATGAGAATCTGTTGACGTTCTTCAGGGCAATACCTGCACCTTTGGCCACACTGTGCAGTGGGTCGTCGGCAATATGGAATGGAATGTTGATCTTGTCTTGCAGGCGCTTGTCAAGACCGCGCAGCAAAGCACCGCCGCCTGTGAGATAGATGCCATTCTTGACGATGTCGGCATAGAGCTCCGGTGGAGTGGACTCCAAAGCAGAGAGCACTGCATTCTCGATCTTGGCAACTGTCTTGTCCAGGCAGTGTGCGATTTCCTGGTAGCAGACGGGGACTTCCATCGGCAGGGCGGTGATACGATTTGGTCCGTGCACGATATAGTCCTCGGGAGCCTCGTCGCCTAAGTCGGTCAGAGCAGAGCCTACATGGATCTTGATACGTTCTGCCATGCGCTCGGAAACCTTTACGTTGTGCTGGCGACTCATGTACTCCTGGATATCGGCCGTAAGGTCATCACCAGCAATACGGATGGAGTTGTTGCTCACAATGCCGCCAAGGGAGATCACGGCGATCTCGGTAGAGCCACCGCCTATGTCGACAATCATGTTGCCTTCCGGTGCTTCCACGTCAATACCAATGCCGATAGCGGCTGCCATTGGCTCGAAGATCAGGTAGACATCACGTCCGTCGGCATGCTCAGCAGAGTCGCGGACAGCACGAAGCTCCACTTCTGTGGAACCGGAAGGTACGCCGATGACCATGCGCAAAGACGGCGAGAACAGACGGGAGCCTGTGTGTACCATCTTGATCAAGCCACGCATCATCTGCTCGCAAGCTGTGAAGTCAGCGATCACACCGTCACGGAGTGGGCGGATCGTGCGTATGTTGTCGTGTGTTTTTTCGTACATCATCTTAGCCTTCTCACCGACGGCGATCATCTTGTCAGTGCGACGGTCAAGAGCCACTACCGATGGCTCGTCAACAACAATCTTATCATCACTGATGATAATGGTGTTGGCGGTGCCAAGATCCATGGCGATTTCCTGAATGAATGAAAAGAATCCCATTTCTTATTTATTGATTCTTGAATGATTATTTCTTTGCAAACCAGTTATGAATAGCCGTGTCGTAATGGCTGCTCACACCGAAAGCATGCTCTGCAAACATCTTGCGGTCTTCGATATCTGTCTTTGCGCCTTTCTTGTTGAGGATGTCAAGGAGCAACGGATATTCTGCTTTACTGGGCACAATGACCACATCTTTGAAGTTCTTTGCACCGGCACGGATGAGAGAGATGCCGCCGATGTCGATCTTCTCGATGATGTCCTGCTCGGAAGCTCCGCTGGCGACAGTCTGCTCAAAAGGATAGAGATCCACAATGACCAAGTCGATGGCAGGTATATCGTATTCCTTCATCTGCTCCTGATCTCCGGTATTATCGCGACGTGCAAGGATGCCACCAAAGATCTTCGGATGCAATGTCTTGACGCGACCGCCCAAGATAGACGGATATGTAGTCACGTCTTCCACCTTCTGGCATGGGTAGCCCAAGCCTTCAATGAACTTTTGAGTACCACCTGTGCTAAGGAATTTCACCCCTTGCTCATGAAGCTTAGCAAGGATATCCTCCAGTCCATCCTTATGGAAAACGGAGATAAGCGCAGTCTTAATTTCTTTTGTTTCAGCCATATTATTCCGTACGTTAAAATATTGGATGTGCAAAGTTACTAATTTTTGAGTAAATCATATGGCTTTTAACGAGAAATTACAATTAGAAAACGTTAAAAGGCTGATGATAGCAAAAGCAAAGTTGGGAGATTTGCCTTGCTCAAGGGGCTGCGACAAATCTCCCGACCGATATGATAATGATAGTCAGATGTATGTCATCTTCATGGCAGAGGATAGCTTTACGCCATCTTTACCTATGCTTTAAAACATGATCCGCTCTATGTCTTGACAGGAAGGTCTATGCGTTCTTAGCGCGTCCGAGCACATCCTTCCATCTTGCGTAAGCGTCGAGATACTCAGATTCATGCTTTTCATCCGGCTCGATAACAGCCAGTTTCTTGAGCGACGCGAATGCCTCCTCCGCGCTCTTATATAAACCGCAGCCGATACCGGCACCTTTCGCCGCACCCATACTGCCGTCGGTTTCATAGAGTTCGATGGTTGCGCCACTGGTGGAGGCGAGTGTGTCGCGGAACATTGGGTTGAGGAACATATTGGCACGCCCAGCATGGATCTTGTTGATTTTCATGCCCATCTGCCGCATGATCTCCATACCATAGCAGAATGAGAAGACAATACCTTCCTGTGCGGCACGCATGAGATGGGCACGAGTGTGGGTATTGAAGTTCAATCCATGGACAGAGCAACCGATCTCCTTGTTCTCCAAGACACGCTCGGCACCATTGCCGAAAGGAATGATAGAGAGCCCGTCGCTGCCGATGGGCACAGTGTCAGCCATGGCGTTCATGTCCTGATAGCTCATTCCCTCTGGTGCAATATTGCGTCGTACCCATGCATTGAGAATGCCGGTGCCATTGATGCAAAGCAAGACGCCGAGGCGAGTCTGCTCTGGTGTATAGTTGACGTGGGCAAAAGTGTTCACTCTTGATTTCTTGTCGTAGCCGATTTCTCCCAATACGCCATAGACGACGCCGGAGGTTCCTGCGGTAGAGGCAATCTCTCCCGGTTGGAGAACGTTGAGACTCAGCGCGTTGTTGGGCTGATCGCCACCACGATAGCTGATTGGCGTGCCGGCCATCAGACCAAGTTCTTTCGCTGCCGATTCACAGACTTGACTCTGTACGGCAAAGGTCGGGACAATGTCAGGCAGGATGTCGTGAGGGAAGCCAAAGTAATCCATCAGTTTCTCGGAAGGTTTCTTCTCCACGAAGTCCCAAAGGATACCCTCACTCAGTCCGCCGATAGTGGTGTTTGGCTCGCCGCTGAGACGCATGGCGATATAGTCTCCGGGCAACATGATCTTATAGATATGGTCAAAGACATCCGGTTCGTTGTCCTTCACCCACGCCAGTTTGGCTGCCGTGAAGTTGCCGGGAGAGTTGAGCAGATGCTGGAGGCAGTAATCATTTCCGAGGTCGTTGAAGGCACGTTCTCCATAGGGAACGGCACGGGAGTCGCACCAGATGATAGCATCGCGCAGCGGCTTGAGTTCTTTGTCCACGACCACGAGACCATGCATCTGATAAGAGATACCGATAGCTTTGATGTCTTCTCCTTTTGCACCTGTCTCAGCCATGATCTTCTGTAAAGCCAGTTTGGCATTGTCCCACCACATCTGTGGGTTTTGTTCTGCCCATCCCGGCTTGACAGCCTTGATGGGAGCTTCGTGTTCAGGGAAGAAGGCTGTGGCAGCCATTGCTCCTGTCTCAGCGTCGACAAGTGATGCTTTCACGCTGCTGGAGCCTACGTCGAATCCTAAAAGATATTGTTTGCTCATGATTCAGGTTGGTTATTATAGACCGGAGATGCTTCGGCCTTGTGTATTTGACTCGTTTTATGTGTGCAAAGATAACGATTTCAATTCAGTTACAAACGATTTTTTGTCCTTTTAACCTTGCTGCAGTGATAAAAGAAACAAATGATGAAGAATTTGATACAATAGCCTTTTCTCAATTCTATTTTTACTTATAAAATTTGCAGATGTGGTGGAAATAGCGTACATTTGCACTAACGTATACACATTATATTATAATATGAAGGAATTTGTAATTTCTGAGGTAAAGGCTGAGACTGCTGTCTTGGTGGGACTTATCACCCCCCAGCAGGATGAGGCAAAGACCAAGGAATATCTCGACGAACTGGAATTTCTCGCCGACACAGCCGGTGCTGTCACCGTGAAGCGCTTTACGCAGCGTGTGGGTGGACCGAGTGCTGTCAGCTATGTGGGGAAGGGCAAGCTCGAAGAAATCAAGCAATATATCCACGAAGAGGAAGAGAACGACCGTGAGATCGGTATGGTCATCTTTGATGATGAGCTCAGTGCGAAGCAGATCCGCAATATAGAAAACGAACTGCACGTGAAGATTCTCGACCGTACGTCGTTGATTCTTGACATTTTCGCCATGCGCGCGCAGACCGCCAACGCAAAGACGCAGGTGGAGCTGGCGCAATACCGTTATATGCTGCCACGTCTGCAGCGACTGTGGACTCACTTGGAACGTCAGGGCGGTGGCTCCGGTTCCGGTGGTGGAAAAGGCTCAGTGGGACTGCGTGGACCGGGTGAGACCCAGCTCGAGATGGACCGCCGAATTATCCTCAACCGTATGAGCTTGCTGAAAAAGCGGTTGGAAGAGATCGACAAGCAAAAGACTACACAGCGCAAAAACCGTGGACGGCTCATCCGTGTGGCTCTTGTGGGCTACACCAACGTCGGTAAGTCTACGATCATGAATTTGTTGGCCAAGAGTGAGGTCTTTGCTGAGAACAAGCTCTTCGCCACTCTCGACACCACTGTGCGAAAGGTTGTCATCGGCAACCTGCCGTTTCTGCTGGCCGACACCGTAGGGCTTATCCGCAAGCTGCCTACCGATTTGGTAGATTCCTTTAAGTCTACGCTCGACGAGGTGCGTGAAGCAGACCTGCTGGTTCACGTCGTTGACATCTCTCATCCCGACTTTGAGGAGCAGATAGAAGTGGTCAACCAGACGCTCAAGGAACTGGGATGTTCTGACAAGCCCACGATCATCGTGTTTAACAAGATCGACAATTACCACTGGGTAGAGAAAGAACCTGATGACCTTACCCCACCGACAAAGGAAAACCGCACACTCGACGATCTGAAGAAGACGTGGATGGCGCGCTTAGGTGACGATTGTCTGTTTATCTCAGCGCGTGAGAAGCAAAACATCGACGAGATGCGCAACGTGCTCTATAAGCGTGTGCGTGAGCTGCATGTGCAGAAATATCCTTATAACGACTTTCTCTATCCTGAGATGAGTGACGATTGATGGCATGTGTATCAGTCGTAGAATGGAAGGAAGATGGATGGAAGATGAATCAACATTAAACGATCAACGAGCATGAGAACACTGTCAGATACAGAGATCACGATCCTTGAAGACCAAGGCTGTTGGGCTGAGGACTGGAGCAACATACAGGTCGACGAAGACTTCCAGCCTACGTTTCTGCGCCGTGTGATGTTCTATGGCAAGATTACGTTAGGCGTCTTCGAGACCAGCATCGAAGTGTCGAAGGATTTCTATAAGCATACGGGCATCTTCAATGCCACATTGCGCAATGTCACTATCGGCGACAACTGTCTGATAGAGAATGTAGGAAACTACATCAACAACTACACCATTGGCGATGGCTGCTACATCTCTAATATCAGTACTCTCGAAACAACCGAGGGTGCCACTTATGGCGAAGGCAATCTCATCTCCGTGCTCAACGAGGTCGGCGAGGGTAATGTGCTGCTCTTTGACCGCCTCAATAGTCAGGCTGCTGCCTTCATGGTGAAGCATGCCCACGACAAAGAGCTGAAGGACAGCCTGCGGCGGATGATACGCGAATACATCAGAGTGACATTGCCCGACCATGGTATTTTAGGCAATCGTGTGAAGATCATCAACACCAAGGAGATTACCAATACCATTATCGGTGACGACTGTGAGGTTAACGGTGCCTCCCGGCTGAGCGACTGTACGATTATCTCCACGCCACAGGCCAACGTATATATTGGTACAGGCGTCATCTGTGAGAACTCCATCATCAACTACGGATCCAGCATTATCAACTCTGTGAAGATGCAGGACTGCTTTGTTGGTGAGGCTTGTCAGCTGAGCAATGGCTTCACGGCTTCGGCAAGCGTATTTTTTGCCAACTGCTATATGAGCAACGGCGAGGCCTGCGCAGCCTTCTGTGGTCCTTTTACCGCCAGCCACCATAAGAGCAGTCTGCTCATCGGCGCACAGTTTAGTTTCTATAATGCCGGTTCGGCTACCAATTTCTCCAACCATGCTTACAAGATGGGACCGATGCACTGGGGCGTTTTGGAACGTGGTACGAAGACGGCGAGTGGCGCTTATCTGCTCATGCCCGCAACCATTGGCGCCTTCAGCGTCTGCTTTGGCAAGCTCATGCATCATCCCGATACACGCAACCTTCCCTTCTCCTACCTCATTGCTTACGGCGACACGATGTATCTCTCGCCCGGCCGCAACATCACCACAGTAGGACTCTATCGCGACATCCGCAAGTGGCCCAAGCGCGACATGCGCCCTGCCGGCGCTCAGCTGAGCATTGTCAACTTCGACTGGCTCTCGCCGTTTACCGTGCAGGAGATCGTCAAAGGCAAGAAGATCCTTGAGGACTTGCGCCAGGCTTCCGGCGAGGATGTGTCGAGCTACAACTTCCATGAATATGTCATTAAGAGCAGCTCACTGCAAAAGGGCATCAAATACTACGACGTCGCGCTGCGCATCTATATGGGTGCCGTCATCAAGCGGAGACTCAAAGAAGACTCGGAACTCGCTGCGCCGACGGCCGACACAGGTCTTGGCGACTGGGCGGATCTCTCTGGTTTGCTCTTGCCGGAATCAGAGGAACAGCGGCTTGTCGACGACATCAAGCAAGGCGTGCTGGACACCGTGGACAAGGTCAACGAGCGTTTCCACGATATTCACAACCACTATCGCGACTATCAGTGGGCTTGGACCTACCGGCTGATACTCGACTATTACGGACTTTCGACTTTGACCTTAGAGGATGCGGCTCGCATCCACGACGACTATGTCCAGGCCCGGCGCGCTTGGATCGGTGAGATCAGGAAAGACGCGGAGAAAGAGTTCCGTATGGGCGACGTTGAGCAATCTGTTCTTGACAACTTCCTGAGCAGTCTCGACAAGGAAACTGACTATGAGGAGTAGGGGAGAGTCTGCCAAGACTCTGATGACCGGCAAGTAAGACACCGGTAAGAAATACTGAATACTGAGATTAATTAATAATATGATGAATTGTAAGACTATCATGCTCTCAGCCCTCTCGCTGTTTGCCACAGCCACCTGGGCGCAGAGCTATCACTACGAGACCGTAAAGGGCGATCCGATGCAGACACGCATCTATACGCTCCCCAACGGTCTAAAAGTGTACACCAGCGTGAACAAGGAAAAGCCACGGCTGCAGACCTACATCGCCGTGCGCACCGGTTCACGCAACGATCCGAAGGAGACTACCGGCCTGGCTCACTATCTCGAGCATCTGATGTTTAAGGGCACGACCCACTTCGGCACATCAAATCTCGCTGCCGAGCAGCCGCTTCTCGACTCCATCGAGAATCGTTTTGAGCAGTATCGCCACATCACCGACCCCTTGGCACGCAAGCGTTGGTACGAGAAAATCGATTCGCTCTCGCAACTCGCTGCCAAGTACAACATCCCCAACGAGTACGACAAGATGATGGCATCCATCGGTTCTGAGGGCAGCAACGCTTACACGAGCAACGATGTCACCTGTTATCAGGAGGACATCCCCAACAACGAGATCGACACATGGGCAAAGATTCAGGCCGACCGCTTCCAGAACATGGTCATCCGCGGCTTCCACACTGAGTTGGAAGCAGTGTATGAGGAGTATAATATCGGTCTTGCCAATGACGGCAATAAGGAGTGGGTTGCACTCGGGAAGAAACTTTATCCCACGCATCCCTATGGTACACAGACAACTATCGGTACGCAGGAACACCTGAAGAATCCGAGTATTGTCAACATCAAGAACTATTTCCACCGCTACTACGTGCCCAACAACGTAGCTATCTGCCTGGCAGGTGACTTCGATCCCGACAAGGCCGTGGCCACCATCGACAAGTATTTCGGCTCTTGGAAACCAAGCACGACGCTTTCACGACCCGAGTATGCGCCTGTCGCAGACCTGAAGCAGCACGTCGACACCACTGTTGTCGGACAGGAAGCCGAGAACGTGATACTCGGCTGGAAGTTTGACAAAGCCGCTTCTGACCAGTCCGACACGCTGAGCTTCATCTCTGATCTCCTTTCCAACGGCAAGGCCGGACTCATGGATGTCGACCTCAACCAACCGATGAAGGTGATGAGTGCCGGTACCGGCGTGGAAGGCTTGGCCGACTACACCACGTTCATCGCTGAGGGAGAGCCCAAGCAGGGACAGAAGCTCGAAGAGGTGCGTGACCTCATGCTTGCCGAGATAGAGAAACTCAAACGTGGAGAGTTTGACGAGAACCTGATGAAGGCTGTCCTTGCCAACAAGAAACTTAACATGCTGCGCGGCCTGAGCAGTAACCGCAACCGCACCGAGATGATGAAGGATGCCTTCATCAATGGCGAGAGCTGGCAGCATGTCGTGGGGCAACTCGACCGTATGTCGAAGATCACCAAAGAGCAGATCGTGGACTTCGCCCGCCGTCACTTCCTTGACAACTATGTCTGTGTCTACAAGCGTCTCGGCAACGACACGACGATCCACAAGATTGAGAAGCCGCACATCACGCCGATACCCACGAACAACGACAAGCACAGCGACTTCCTCACCGCCGTTGTCAATAGCAAGCCGGAGCCTATCCAGCCACAGTTCATCGACTTCAACAAGGATCTCGCTAAGGGCAAGATGAAGAACGGCGCCGAGGTGCTCTACAAGCAGAACACTACTGACGACCTCTTCGACCTCTCGCTCGTCTTCCCTGTGGGCCGTGAGAACAGCAAGCAGTTGCAGGTTGCGGCTGACTATCTCGACTATGTCGGCACTGCCACCCGTTCGGCCAACGACATCAAGAAAGCCTTCTATCAGTTGGCCTGCGACTACAGCGTGAGTGTCAGCGATGACGAGACACGTGTGTCGCTGAGCGGTCTCAACGAGAACATGCCCGCGGCGCTGAAGCTCATGGGTGACTATATCAATCATGCCAAAGCTGATGCGGAGAGCTACAACAAGTTTGTCGGTCTGACGCTGAAGTCCCGCAACGATGCCAAGGGCAACCAGCGTGTCTGCTTCTCAGCCCTGCGACAGTATGGGGAATATGGTCCTTACAACGGCTTCCGCAACAAGATGAGTGCAGAAGAACTCCATAAGGCCGATCCTCAGCAACTGCTCGCTCAACTGAAAAATCTGGGTAAGTACACCTTATTATATTATGGTGCCACACCGATGAAGCAGTTGGAGGCTACCGTGGCAAAGAGCTATCCTTGCACGATGAAGACCACTTTGCCTGCAGCCCGCCGCTATACGCGCACGACTACAACACAGAACGAGGTGTGGATAGCACCTTATGACGCGAAGAACATCTACATGACGCAGTATCTCAACGAGAACAAGCAGTGGACACCCGAGCAGGCTCCTGTCAATGCGCTCTTCGGCGAGTACTTCGGCGGAGGCATGAATGCCATCGTCTTCCAGGAGCTGCGTGAAGCCCGCGGACTGGCTTACAGTGCCGGTGCATGGCTGACCACACCAGATCGTAAGGGCGACCCGGAGTGCTTCAACACCTATATCATCACACAGAACGACAAGATGACGGACTGCATCAAGGAGTTCAACCAGTTGCTCAACAACATGCCGGAGCGTCAGGCTGGCCTTGACCTTGCCAAGCAAAGCCTGATGAAGAGCATCGCCACGGCCCGAACCACCAAGTTCTCTGTGCTCAATGCTTATCTTACCGCACGCAAACGTGGCCTCAACTACGACATCAACCGTGTCATCTACGACAAGTTGCCGTCGCTGACCATGGCAGATCTGGTGAAGTTCGCCAAGGAGAACATCTCCGGCAAACCCTATCGCTACATCATCCTCGGCGATGAGAAAGAGCTCGACATGAATGCGCTGCAGAAGATAGGACCCGTCAAGAAACTCACGAAAGAAGACATCTTTGGATTCTAAATAATGTATAGTGTAGAGTGTATAAATAATAAATAATAAATAAATGCTTGGGGGTAGATAAGCCTTTCGCTGTTTGCATAAGGCTTTTCCCCCCATTGAAATGTGGCGTAAGTTCTATAGGCTTATCAATATAAAAGTAGAGATCTTATGACAGAATATAATGCCATATTGGAGAAAAGTAAACGATTTGCAGTGCGAATAGTGAAACTTTACCGATATTTGGATAAGACGAAAGTTCCAAGAGCGCTCTCTGATCAGATCTTAAGAAGTGGTACGAGTATAGGCGCGAATGCGGCAGAAGCTCATTTGGCACCGTCATCTACAGATTTCTACTGTAAGTTGGGAATATCTTTGAAGGAAGCAAAGGAAACAGAATATTGGTTGTACGTCTTGCATGGAGTCGATTTTATTGACGGCCGATCATACGAGAGTATCAATGAGGACTGTGTGGAGATTCTCAAAATTCTTACGGCTATTCTTAAGAACCGACCACATCGCACAGGCAAGGGATCGTAGCTTGTTCCCCGCAAATCATTTATTTATTATTTATACACTATACATTATCCATTATCCATTATCCATTATACATTGTACTTTATACATTATACATTATACATTAACATCTATAGATTATGGCAAAACCAGTAGATTTCAAGTACGCTCCCATGTTTCAGATGGGTGAGGACGATACCGAGTATCGTCTGCTCACCAAAGAGGGAGTGAGTACATCAACTTTTGAGGGCAAAGAGATCCTGAAGGTCACACCCGAGGCTCTGACCCTGTTGGCCCAGCAGGCCTTCCACGACGTGGAGTTCTGTCTGCGCCGCAAACACAACGAGCAAGTAGCTGCCATCCTTAGCGATCCTGAGGCTTCTGATAACGATCGCTATGTGGCTCTGACGCTTCTGCGCAATGCCGAGACAGCAGCCAAGGGCGTTCTGCCTTTCTGCCAGGATACCGGTACAGCGATCATCCACGGCGAGAAGGGTCAGCAGGTTTGGGCCGACTTCGACGAGGAAGAGGCACTGTCACGCGGTGTGTACAACACGTATACTCAGGACAATCTGCGCTACTCTCAGAATGCGCCCCTGACCATGTACGACGAGGTGAACACCAAGTGCAACCTGCCCGCACAGATCGACATCGAGGCTACCAAGGGTGCTGAGTACCGCTTTGTGATGGTTGCCAAAGGCGGTGGCTCTGCCAACAAGACCTATTTCTACCCGATGACCAAGGCTACGATTCAGAACGAGGGCACACTGCTGCCGTTCCTCGTGGAGAAGATGAAGAGCCTCGGCACAGCCGCTTGTCCTCCTTACCACATCTGCTTCGTCATTGGCGGCACATCGGCTGAGAAGAACCTGCTGACCGTGAAGCTCGGCTCTATCCACTATCTCGACAACCTGCCAACGACGGGCGACGAGACCGGCCGCGCCTTCCGTGACCTCGACCTCGAGGCCAAGTTGCTCGAAGAAGCTCATAAGATTGGCTTCGGCGCACAGTTCGGTGGTAAGTACTTCGCCCACGACGTGCGTGTGATCCGCCTGCCCCGTCACGGTGCCAGCTGCCCGATCGGTCTCGGCGTGAGCTGCTCTGCCGACCGCAACATCAAGGCAAAGATCAACAAGGACGGTATCTGGTTGGAGAAGATGGACACCAATCCTGGCAACCTCATTCCTGCTGAATTGCAGCAGCCGGGCGACAATGGCGGCATTGCCATCAACCTCGACGAGGGCATGGACAAGGCGCGTGCCATCCTGACAAAGTATCCTGTCTCTACCCGTGTAAGCCTCACCGGCACCATCATCGTGGCTCGCGACATCGCCCACGCCAAGCTGAAAGCCCGTCTCGACAAGGGCGAGGAGCTGCCCGAGTACTTCAAGAACCATCCTGTGCTCTACGCTGGTCCGGCAAAGACTCCGGAAGGCTATCCTTGCGGTTCCATGGGTCCGACAACGTCCAACCGTATGGATCCGTATGTCGACGAGTTCCAGGCTCACGGTGGTTCCATGATCATGATTGGCAAGGGCAACCGTACGCAGGTCGTCACCGACGCCTGCAAGAAACACGGTGGCTTCTATCTGGGCACCATCGGCGGCGTGGCAGCTGTGCTGTCTCAGGATGCCATCAAGAGCATCGAGTGCGTAGAGTATCCCGAACTCGGCATGGAGGCTATCTGGAAGATCACTGTCAAGGACTTCCCCGCCTTCATTCTCGTGGATGACAAGGGCCATGACTTCTTCAAGGAGTTGAAACCCTGGACTTGCGGTGCCTGCAAATAACAGAATCTAAGCTGTTAAAATAGTAAGTCCGGAAGTGGCAATTGCTGCTTCCGGACTTTTTCGTTGTTAATGATCACAAACTTAGTGTTCCAGCTTTTTTAATGATGTCTTGTCTATTTCACCTTTGCGCTGAGCGGCAGTCGGCTGGTGAGCGCTGATGTTGAGGCAGTGGGACGCAGGCGCAGGTCAAAGGTCGTCGACTTCTCGCCGGAGTATGACATCCAGCGGAGCGTCAGTTTCACCTTGTCGCCGTGGACTCTCTTCAGCTCATTGAGGTTGAAAGCGATGAGCGCGTCACCCCAAGTGCCGTAGGTGTCGCCTTTGGCATCCTGACGAAGTACCAGGTCGAAGGGATCGTCGGGGTTGGTACCTGTGACCAGATTGATGTAGTGCACCCGGCCACTGTTGCCCCAGCGCGTGCGGAAGCGGAGTGTCAGATAGCCATCCTCAGCTACGGTCACCCAGTCTCTGACGATTTCTATCGGGTCGTTGCCATAGGTCTTATCGTCGTCGTTGCCTGTCGTGACTACCGGCAGTTTTGTGCGGATGCTGTCGATCCAAACGATGTTCACGCGGTTGTCGGCGTTCGTTGTGGAGTTGGCTTTATAGCAGTTGACGAGCGCGCGCACCTCTTTGTTGCCAAAGGGCGATTGCTGCATGTTGGCCGGCGTGAGCGTCGTGGAGTCGTCCAGCTGCATGGTGAACGAGCCGTCGGCGGCCGGACGCACGGTCACGAGGGCATTGGGGAGGTAACTGGGATAATAATAGTTTTCATCGTCGTCGTTGCATGATTGGAGAGTGACGAGCCCGGCCAACAGTCCAAGGGCCAGGATTGCTTTCTTGAAATAGTGTTTCATGATCGTTTTCCTTTCTTGATATTCACTCGTAAAATAAAGGGAGAAAGGAAAACTTGCTTGCGTTTTACATTTTTTTGCTACCTTTGCAATTCATCAACAACAGCTATTCAACAAAAACGAACCGCATTATGGGAAAAGTCATAGACAGGGAGAAGCGTACGATTGCGTTTATGATCCGGCTCTATTGCCGTCATCGTCTTCATCAGCAGGAGCCTTCCGAGGAATACCGTGCGCTGACCGACTATTGTCAGCACCGCTTGGATCATTGCCGATGGCAGGACGAGAAGCCGGCGTGCAAGCGTTGTCCTTGTCACTGCTATGCGCCCGAGCAGCGTGAGCGCGTACGGCAGATCATGCGGTGGACGGGTCCTCGTATGATTCTCTATGCGCCGTTGGAGGTGCTCCGCCATCTGCTCAACAAGGGATGAGCGTGTCGTGGTGGTCTACTTAGTGTCGTAGGTGCGGTAGACCATATAGTTGCCGTCGGCCCGAAAGCTGACCTCACTGCCAGTGCATTCGTTGAGCGTGCCCTGCCACCATTCTTTGTAGGCATAGCTCTGCCAGCGCAGTCCGGTGCTTTCCAGCTTTGTGCAGGAGAAGTTGAAGATGCTCATCTGCTGACGCGCAAAAGTGCTGAACACCATATTGCCGTTGGCGGGCGTGAACCAACCGTAGTCGGTGTACATCTCCGGCAGGATGGCGAAGTCGCGCAGATAGCGCATCATCAGTGCGATGTTGCCGAGGGTGTGGTCCTCGCGTTTGCCGGTGGCCCCCAGATAAGCCAGCCGTGGCTGTTGGTTCTCACCGTTTTCCTTTGTTGATGCTTTTATCAGACCGATGGCAAAGCGTGTTGCCTTGGTCAGGTCGTTATCCTCCTGTTCGCTGACCGCATGAAAGATGTCGGCATACTGCGCCTTGAGTCCGGCGGGGAGGCTGTCGCCGTCGCCCACACCAAAGAGTTTTCCTTCCGCTCTCAGTCTTTCTATTTCTTGTGGCTGATGCTTGAAGAGTGTGAGCAGCGCGCCGTCGCAGCAGATCAGCCGCTGTGCCTGATGCAGAATACCCAATGGTATTTGATGAGTAGGAAAATCGCCGTCGGCAAGGATGACGGCAGAGAAATCATTCATGTTAGATCCTTTTCGTTGACATGCTTAATTGCAGCTTATAGCAGCTTTCTTCCATTTGAAGTATCCGGCCACGGCGATGGCGACATAGAGAGCGTAGAGGCCGGCGGTGAAGGGCAGTCCTTTGTAGACATAGAGGGCGGAGAGCTCAGCGTCGATGACAATCCACAACAACCACTGCTCCACGTATTTGCGGGCGAGCCACCACAGTCCGATGAAGCTCAGCGCGTTGCCGAAAGAGTCGAGCACGGGCACGGTGGAGTTGGTGAAGCGGATGAGAATCCAGTAGACCAGTGCCCAGGCAGCGAGAAAGAGCAGCAGAGAGGGAATAAGCAGACTGCGCTTGACGTGCGTGATGGGCATGTCGCCCTCATGCGCTTGTCCCCGTTTCTTACCCAACTTCCATACGAGCAGACCGTAGACGGCAGCCAGCGCGTAGTAGACCTGCATACCAAAGTCGGCATAGAGTCCGGCGTCGAAATACACAAACATATAGACCACCGGCATGATGATGCCGGTGATCCATAGCCATATCGAGGCCTTGTACTCCTGATAGATATATACAAGGCCGATGATCGTTCCAAATAAATCCAGCATTAGAAGTTGATGCTCAGATGTGCCATCCAGTTAAACGGAGCGGAGGGCGCGAAGCCTGCCTCATAGAGGTCGTCGGTGCAGTAAGCCTCGACGTTACCTTTGCTGTCCTTGCGGAACGAGGGAGCAGCCCAGCCGTTGTTGTCATACTTGGCGTTGAAGATGTTGTACAGCGTCACGCCGAGGGTGATATCCTTCAGTCCGAAGCAGGGCAGGGCAAAGTGGTAGCTCAGGTTCACGTTGGTATTGAAATGTGCTTTGAGGAACATGTCCACGTCCTGGTCAAAGCTGCCGTCCTTATTATAGTTCTTATAACTGTCGAAGTCGGTGTTGGTCAGATACTGTTTGCCGATGTACTGGCTTTGGATGCCGGCGTTGAAGCCTTTATAATTGAACGTAAAGATGTTGTTGAAGATGAAGTCGGGCGAGAAAGCGGTGTGGGTGTCGCCGAGACTGACTGCCGATCCGTCTTTGAGTGTCACCGTCCAGTCCTTGCAGATGTTGCGTGAGAGTGTGGCGTTGGCATCCCAGCGGAACCAGTCGACAGGTTTCCAGGCAGCCTCCAGCTCCACACCCTCGCGGTAAGAGCGTCCGCTGTTCTCGTTGCTGGCCTTCATCTCACCGATGTCGTTGAGCTCACCGGTGAGCACATACTGGTGGTTGTAATACATATAATAGAAGTTGGCGCCGGCGGTGAACTTCTGACTCTCATAACGGTAGCCGAACTCCACGTCCTGCAGCTTCTCAGCTTTCAGATGCTGCACTTCATTGTCCTGGTAGTCGTTGCGTGTGGGCTCCTTATGGCTGATGGCGTAGCTGGCATAGAGGCGGTTGTGGCTGTCGAGCTGATAGTTGATACCAAACTTCGGGTTGAAGAAGTCGAAGTCGTCGTGTGCCCAGTAGCCCTTCGTGCGGTCCTCATTGATGTAATAGTCGCGGGGATCTTGCATGCGGTAGCCCACGTGGCGATACTGCAAGTCTATGTAAGCGTTGAGACCGGGGAGGAAGGTCCACGACTCTTTCGTATAGAGGTTGAAGTCGGACTTCCATGCGCGATTACGGTAATATTCGTATCCGGGATAGAACGTGTTGACCTTGTCCTTTGTCCACAGCACCTCACCCCAGTGGTCGCCGACATATTTGTTCCATCCGCCGCCGAGGGTAGCTTTGTAGTTCGACTTGTTGTCGTAGTTGATACTTGCCACCACACCATAGAGATCATTCTCCATGAGCTTCTTACGTGTCAGGTCGCTCTTGAACTTTGTGTCGGACAGTCCGTAGTCCTGGTAGTCCTTGTTAGACTTGTACTCGTTGTAGTAGCCATAGCCGTAGGTGTAGTGCAGTGTGACGTTTGACGACCAGTTCTGTCCATACAGCTGGTTCCAGATGGCCTGATAGTTCATCTGATGATAGTTGTCGGTCTGATCCTTATAATAATGTACATTCCCCTTGTCGTCGTAGTACTCGCCGCAGGAGTTGTAGCGTCTGCCGTAGAGGCTCTGCTCATATTTCGAGGCATAGTTCCACGCGTGGTAGGTCTGTTCGGTGCCGTTGAAGGTCAGCAACTTCACCATGGTGTTGTCGGAGAAATAGCCGCCTTGGAGGAAATAGGAGTTGAGTTTCGTTGAGGCGCGGTCGAGATAACCTTTCGACCCGATGTTCGACAGTCGTCCCTGCAATCCCCAGTGGTCATGGAGCAGACCGGTGCCGAAGCGCAGCGTCTCCTTGTGGCTATAATACGAACCGGCACTGGCATCGAGGCCGATATAAGGCTGCGTGCCGATATTTTCCGTCTGCATGTTCAGCGTAGCACCGAAGGCACCTGCACCATTTGTCGAAGTACCGGCACCGCGCTGCAGCTGCATGCTCTGTACCGATGAGACGAAGTCGGCCATGTTGACGAAATAGACCTGCGAGCTCTCTGCGTCGTTGACGGGAACTCCGTTGGCCGTGATGTTGATACGGCTCGGGTCAATGCCACGCACGCGGATGGAGGTGTAGCCGATTCCGTTGCCGGCATCGGATGTCGTGGTGACGGAGGGCGTCAGTGAGAGGATATACGGGATATCCTGTCCGAAGTTCACTTGTTTGATTTGTTTCTGAGTGAGCGTAGAGAAGGCCATAGGTGTCTTCTTGCCGGCGCGGGTGGAAGTCACCTGTACGCCTTGAAGCTCATACGTGCGGATGGAGTCTACCGGCTCGTTGTCGGCAGCCCAAGAAGCAGTGGCGGCACAAGACAGTGCGGCCATCATCAATAAGTGTTTATCCATGAATGTTTAAAAAATAAATTAGATGTTTTCTTTTTACCATGAGCACAATATCTATTAAAGAGGTGAAAAGAAAATCTCGTCCCTGCGTCGGCATTGTCCGTATCAGGTTCAACGGGTATGATCTCAGCGAGGGCAAACGCCCAGGCACCCCAAGAATATGCGTTGTTTTTGCACTGCAAAGTTACAAAGAAATCTGAAAACCAAGAAGTGTTTGCAAAAAAATATTGTGAGAATATTAAGAATCCTACTTTTGAAAGGCCGCATCGGTTGTTGAATAAACTGACATTTTAGGGGCCTTATTTTGCCGTTCTTTGCCAGCGAACGGCCGCTCGCCCGTTTTTTTTGCGATTTTGAGCGTTTTTCTTAAATCGTTGATTAACAACGATATAACATTTATGTCTCGTTCGTGCGCTTATAAAAGCATTGAGATGATGAAAAATTCTCTAGAGAATTTTTCATCATCTCGGTTGTTTCATCTCATAAAACCACCTTTTTGTGTCACTAAAATCAGTATTTTTACTTAGTCATCTCACTGTTTTGTTGATTTCATGCTACTATTTCCCTGTTTCCAACTCACTTTTTTCTCAAAAAGCCCTCGCTGTGCTCTCTAGATTGAAACTTTTCGCGGGCATGTTTTTGTCAGTGTTTTTCACGATACCAAGACTTAGACTATACGTTTAATAGGAATTGTTTTTTACATGAATGTCCATGAATGAACCACGAATTTTCATAAATTTGATCTTTTGCGAACGGTTCTTCCATTCCGAATGGAAGAAATCTCCCATTCAGAATGGAAGAAGTTGAGGCCTGTTTTTGAGCAATCCTTGCTGTCAAGGCCGGAAGTTGGTATTTCCTTACAGCCTTCCTCATAACGGTTATTCAGCAGGAGTGACCGGTGCTATTCTTCATGGCTGCACGACAACGGCTTTAAGCAACTGATCCCTTTTATGGAATTGAAACTCTTGCTTGCGTCCTAAATTTCCTCATAAGTAGGGATTGTGAATATCCGTGAAAAGCCGTAACTTTGCAGTCGTAAATCAGAATCACACAATTAAATCATAAAAAGACACTAAGGACAATGAAGAAACTGTTTACCCTCATGCTGCTCTTCATGGCAGCCGTGATGACAACGACAACATTTACCGCTTGCGGAGATGATGACGATGACAACAATAAGACAGAGACACCAGCAGAAAAAGCTGCAGGCATCTACACTGGTACTGATCAAGTGACAATTGGTGGCCAATGGACCTATACCAGCAGTGCCGACTACACTATCACCGCCAACGCTGACGGTTCCATCAACCTGACAATAGGTACGGAGACCTACGAGAACACCATCATGGGCAACGTCACGCAGGGAACATTTACAATTAAGAACATTCCCTACGATGCCAAGACGCTCTCCTTCACGAAAGACTATGCGGCTGATAATCTTTCCGCCCATGTAACAATGGTCAAAGGCGAAATCACCACAATGGATAAGGACTTTTCCATTCCATCCGGCACAATCAAAGTAACACCACAAGCAGACGGGAGCATCAAAATCACCAACAAGCAATATACCTATGGCAAAATGCCATTTAATATGGATGCTGAGTTCACCGGCACACGTAAGAAGTAATCCTTATCCGAATATATAGTGAACCACATCAACCGACTTTTAATATATTTCCTCGCAGGGTGCTGCCTCACATTGGCGGCATCCTGCGAAGGTGTCTTTGGCGGTATCTACGACGAAGACCGGGGAGACGAGCCCGGCGTGAAGCCCGGGCAGCTCTATATCGACGCCACCAGCTGGAACGACTGGTACTACATTGACCTCGACTCGCTCGTAGATCTGATTGACAAAGGCGATGCCGCAGCCTTGCAGCAGGCGCAGACCAAGTTCACCCCATGGCCTATCCCGCAGACCGAGAACGCCGACGCCGCCCGCGACAGCAGCGGCATGTACATCTACTGGTTCGACATCTTCGGCAAGGGTATGTCCAACTATGAGCGTCGCGGCTACAAGCCTACGGCTCCGCAGCCCGAGCCCGAGCACTGGACCTTTGCCGTGCACCGCGACAACGTGCGCACCAATGGCGGCAGTGCCTACGAGACAGCTTACAACTCGATGGATGAGGTGCCCGACTCTGCACAGGCCTTTGCCGATAAGACGTTTACGCCCGACACGTGGTCGGAGCGCGACGTGTGGGTAGACCGCAAGGAGATGCTCAACTGCATTATGGGCAACCAGGGTATCAAGATCAATCAGGTGTTGTCCTCCTGGCTCGTCTTCAACATACCTCCCATCCCGCCCACTTATACGTTCAACAACCACGTGTTCATTTTACGCACGAAAGACGGGGAGTACTTCGCACTGCAATTAGCGAACTACACGGGCAGTAAGGGCACCACGTGCTACCTGACCATCAATTATAGAAAAATAGCATTATGAGCCATACCTCCCTTTTCACGACGCTCGCCCTCGCTGCGCTCCCATTAGGCACCTTCGCTGTGGAGCCTGCCGACTCGTTGCTCACCGGCAACGACCTGGAGCAGGTCGTTGTCACCGGCACACGCTCTCCCAAACTGCTCATGGAGACGCCTGTGCTCACGCAGGTCATCAGCCATGCCGACATAGAGAAGGCCGATGCCACCAACCTCAAGGACTTGCTCCAACAGGTGATGCCGGGAGTGGAATTCTCCTTTGCTCAAAACCAGATGGTTCACCTCAATTTCTCGGGCTTCGGCGGACAGAGCGTGCTTATCCTTGTCGACGGTGAGCGTCTCGCGGGAGAGACAATGGACGACGTGGACTTCACGCGCTTGTCGATGGACAACGTCGACCACATCGAGATCGTCAAGGGAGCTGCATCTGCACTCTACGGCAGTAATGCCAATGGCGGTGTTATCAATATCATCACCAAACAGGCGGCTAAGAAACTTAGTGCCAGCCTCGACGCTCGCCTGGCCAAACATAACGAGCAACGCTATGGACTGGCCCTGCAAGGCGGTGGCAGCCGGTGGAGCAATGCGTTCAACATGAACAGAACGACGCAAGATAACTATGACGTGCACAATGCTGACGGGGCTGTCGCACGCACCATCACTACCATCTTCGGCGACCGTACCTGGAACTTTGCCGACAAAGCTCTCTGGCAACCGTCGGACAAGCTGAAACTTACGGGGCGCGCAGGCTATTTCTTCCGTCAGGTGAAGCGTAGCGTGGAGTCGCCCGAGCGCTATCGTGACTTTAATGCGGGTGGTAAAGCTCAGTGGATAGTCTCTGACAATGATGTCTTGGAAGGGTCGTACAGCTTTGACCAGTACGATAAGTCGACATGGCTGCGCCGGCAAAAGCTCGACGTGCGCACCTACTCCAATGTGCAGAACAGCGTGCGCCTGCTCTATAACCATACCTTCGGCGACAATGTGCTTACCGCAGGGGCAGACTATCTTTATGACTATCTGAATAATACCAAGCTCGACGCCGCACACCGTCAGCAGAGTGTCGACGCCTTTGCGCAGTTCGATTGGAAACTCAACAGCCGCTGGGAGTTTGTCGGAGCACTGCGATATGACTATTTCTCGGACCATCACATCCAACGCGTCACGCCGAAGTTCAGCGTGCGCCATACGCCCATCGACCATCTCAACGTGCGCTTTGGCTATGGCATGGGCTTCCGGGCTCCGACATTGAAAGAGAAATACTACGATTTCGACATGGTTGGCATCTGGACCATCACGGGCAACCCGCTGTTGAAGCCAGAGGTGAGCCATAACTTCAACCTCAGCGTGGAGTATGTCAAGGGCAACTATGGCTTTCTGTTGGCTGGATACTGTAATCGTGTGACCAATAAGATCACGTCGGGAAATCCTTATTACGCCAGTGCTACGGAGACTATGCCCCGGCTGCCCTATGTCAACATCGACCGGCTGTATGTGGCCGGTTTTGAGGCCACGGCGCGTGCGCGGTGGAGTTGTGGCGTTGATGCCCGGCTGTCCTATGCCTTTGTCGATGAGCAGGCAGGGCACAAGGATGGGCAGAAGCTTGCCAGTCCGTATCTCCCAGCTCGCAAGCATACTTTGACGGCACATACCGACTGGACTCATCGCTTCTCTACGCTGTTGGATGGAATGGTGGCTCTTGACGGTCGCTTCCTGTCAGGTATCGACAACCAAGAGTTTAAAAACTACTATAAAGTGGAGGAGGGTACCATCACGGTGCATTATCCGGCTTACACGCTGTGGAAGTTGGCGGCACAAATGGGCATTGGCAAACATCTGAAGCTGACCTTTGCCGTCGACAACCTGCTGAACTATCGTCCAAAATACTACTATCTCAACAGTCCGGTTGTTGATGGCACGAATGTGATGGTGGGGTGCAAGATCAGACTATAAGCCTCACCCCCATACCCCTCTCCAAGGGAGAGGGGAGTAAAATGTATGGCGGGTGACACGTTTGTAGGCTTTAGCGGAAGGTATGGGGTTGAGGCAGTCCTAACTACTCTTGTCGGTAATCACTCCCCCCTCTTTTGGAGAGGGGTACGGGGGTGAGGCCGTTTTGTTTAGTCATCCAATGACTTCAGCCATTTCTGCCCGCTCTTTGTGTGGAGCCAAATGGCAAAGAGAATACCAATTGCCGCAGAGCCACCCAAAACAAATATAAGTCCGTCAAGTCCTTGCATCATCATAACGTTACTTCTTTAAAATATAATTACCCAAATAAGCAAAAACGGCTGTTGCTATCACTCCCATTAAAAAGAGAGAAATAAACACAGATGTCTTGACATTAGCCATGAAGTACGTCACTACTGCTCCCACAACCATCGCTGTGAAGCAGGTCTGAGCCAGATTGTAGAGGAACTTGCCAAGTGCCTCCCGTCTGCTCTTCTCCCGTTCTCTGTCTTCTTGCAATGTCATACCGCAAAGATAAGACTTTCTATCCAAACGCGCAACTATTGAAGAGTTTATTTGCCGTTTGGATATTTTTCGCTATCTTTGTGGGAAAATAAGCTAAAGCAATGATAGAGAACATCGTTTTTGACTATGGTGGCGTGCTGGTGCAGTACGACTTTGTGGCTTTCTTCGGCAAGTTGTTGGGAAGTCGGGAACGAGGACAGTGGTTCATGGACCACGTGCTGCCGGAAGAGGTAGGCGCTGCCATGGACCGGGAACTGCATCCTTTCGACTATTATATCCGTCAACAGCAGGAGCGATGGCCCGAATATGCCGATACGCTCAGCTATTTTGCCGGTCACTACACCGATGTCTTCACCGTGGAGACACCCGGTATCCGCGACCTCATCCAACTCTTGAAAGATCGTGGCTTCCACGTTTATGGACTGAGCAACTGGTCGAGCAAGCTGAGTGAGGTGAAAGAAAAATACAGTGTCTTTGGCCTTATCTCCGACGAGTTGGTGTCCAAGGATGTGCATCTGCTCAAACCTGATCCAGCCATCTATCAGGCTTTCCTTGATAAGTTCCACCTCAAGGCAGATACATGTCTGTTTCTCGATGATAAGAAAGAGAACATAGAAGGTTGCCGGCAGGTAGGGATGCAGGGCATCCGCTTTGATCGAGAGCATCCTGAGAAGACCATTTGCGAGATAAAGAAGTTGTTGGGATTGGACGAGTAGTCACTTAGGTCTTAATAGTATCTCTTTGCTATGCTCTTGATGATGTTGAGATTGGGCACTGTGGCGCCTTTGGCGTTACAGGTGAGCAGCATCTCGGGAGCGTAGAAGTCACAGCCGCGGCAGTTGTCGGGACTGTCGAAAACGTTGCAGGCCAGTTCGCGCTGCACGGCGAGTAAAGCATTGGCGGGATAGGAGGCACGATGGCGGATATAAGCCCAAACGAGCTCGGTAAGGTCATGGATGTAGCTCTTGATGTCCTTGTTGATTCTGATGTTCATTTTCATGTTCATTCCTTTCTGTTAGAGGTTGTCTTTGCATCACTAATGAGGGTTGACCAGAGGTTTTCCTTGTAGAATGCAATGCAAAGATAGGACTTTCGTGGCTATATGTAGTCGTCAGTAGCGATAGTTTAACGATGTTTGCCGTTCTGTAGGCAATTTATGTTATAACGGCGGGGAATAGGTTAATTTTGACATTCCCCACGGTTATAGCTTTGCAGACTACCTCGTCTTCTTGATAGGCAGCTGATAGAGGATCTTGCCGTCTTTGTTGATGGCTGAGAGTGTCAGCTGCTGTTTGTCGGCACTGATGATCGTGAAGCCTGTAGAGGGATCGCACCACTGTGTGCCGTCGGTGGCACTCACCTTACGGGAGAGCGCGGCGGCGGAGTTTACCCAATAGACAATGGGATCGCCCGGTTTCTTGATGTATTGGAAGTTGTGGATATGTCCGCAGCCGTAGACAGCCACGTTGCTGTGACGGCGGAGCACGGGAAGCAAATATTTCATCATAATGTATAATGTATAATGTATAATGTATAGTGTATAATGTATAGTGTATAATGTATAGTGTATAATGTATAGTGTATAATGTATAGTGGATAACTTAACTCCTAACTCCTAATTTCTAACTATAAGCTGACCCTTACGCCCACAAGAAACGTGCGGCCATAGCGGTAGTTGCCCACAAGGGTGCGGTCAGAAGGCTGGCCGGGAATGCCACTATTGAACTCATTGGTTGTCTTCAAGTAGCGCTCTCGTTTGGCGTTGAGCAGGTTGTTGGCTTTAAGGAAGATGGCCAGACCGTTCTTGAAACGCTTCTCACCGCTGAGGTCGAGGGTGAAGAAGTGACGTTCCCATTCGTCAGAGTCGAGGTAGGGCGAGACAAGTACAAGGCGCGTGCCTGTGTAGGAAGCAGCGAGCTGACCATTCCAACCGTGGTTGGTATCCTTATATAATAAGGAGACGTTGGCGCTTAGGTTTGTAACCGATGTAGTTGACAATAATGGTGACGGCACCCTGGTCGGGCAGGTCCTTCAATGTGAAGAAACCGTCCAGGCCAGTGGTCGTCATGTTATCCTGTCTACCTTTTACCTGGACTACGGAGCCGATGAGTGTCTCGCCCGTCTTCTTGTCTTTGACCACGCCATCAATGGGACCGGCTAGACAAGCGGGGAGGAAGGAAGCACTCAACGCTGCCGTCAGAATAAGTTTTTTCATACTTGAATGGAGATGAGATTTTTATTCGACTGCAAAAGTAGATATTACATATTGCAATACCGTTACATACATGATAACATGGAATGACAAGTAAGGAAAAGGGAATAAATGGTATTAGAAAATAGACGTAGAGAAAAAGGCAGAAGAAAGGACGATAGGTTAAAAGCATCAATTCGTTTGCTGATGTGCGGAAAAGGTACTAACTTTGTCTGATGATGAGCAATGAACTTAATCTACGAAAGATCATCCATGTCGACATGGATGCCTTCTTTGCCAGCGTGGAGCAAAGAGACCATCCGGAGTGGCGTGGCAAGCCGCTGGCTGTCGGGCATGACAGTACAAGAGGTGTGGTGGCCACGGCGAGCTATGAGGCACGCAAATATGGCGTACACTCCGCAATGTCTATTCAGGTGGCCAAGCGTCAGTGTCCCGATCTTATCATTGCTCCGGGACGCTATGAGGTCTACCGCGAGGTCTCGGCATCTATTCATCGCATCTTTCACGATTACACCGACTTGGTTGAGCCTATCTCGCTTGATGAGGCTTTCCTTGATGTCACACATAATAAAAAGGACATGGACTTGGCAGTGAACATCGCCAAGGAAATCAAGCAGCGTATCCATGAGGAAACGGGACTGACGGCCTCGGCTGGTGTGTCATACAATAAGTTCCTGGCTAAGATAGCGTCGGACTATCGTAAGCCCGACGGACTCTTTGTCATCCATCCCGACCGGGCACTGGACTTCATAGCCACGCTTCCCGTTGAGGATTTTTGGGGCGTGGGCAGCAAAACGGCCGAGCGCATGCACAGTCTGGGTATCTATAATGGTGCGCAGCTACGTAGCATTTCATTGGGTTATCTTCTTCATACTTTTGGTAAGGCGGGACGGGCTTTCTATGATTTCGCCCGTGGCATTGACGAACGGCCAGTAGTCTCAGAGCGCATCCGTAAGTCTGTGGGCTGTGAGCACACGTTCTCACAAGACATTTGTCTGAAGTCTGCGGTGATCATCGAATTGTACCATGTGACGTTGGAGCTTGTCGAGCGGCTGCAATCGTCTCAATTCAGAGGACACACGCTTACGCTGAAAGTCAAGTACGGTGACTTTACCACCATTTCGCGCAGCATCACACAGGCAAAGGTCTTGCGTACCAAAGACGATATCCTGCCGCTGGCAAAGAAACTGATGAGCCGTGTGGACTACGATGCTAACCATCCTATCCGCCTGATCGGTCTTGCCGTCGTCAATCCCCATGCGGGCGAATATCGTGAGAAAGACCGGTGGATAGAGCTCGATATAGACTTTTAATAAGAGACAGAGCAACAAAGGAAGATAAATAAATCCGTGTTCCTTTGTTGCCCTGTCTTCTTTCAGAAATAAGTTTGTGTTCCTATGTTACTCTGTCTTCATTCAGAAATAAGTTTGTTTTTCTTTGTTACTCTGTCTTCTTTATGGGCTCATCAATCTCACGAATGTACGCCCGATGCCTTCTGTGTTGTTCGGCTTCGAGATATTGCCACTGGTCGAGAACACCATGGTTAGTCTCCATCTGTGGCATGGCCTCGGCCCATTTGAATCCATAGCGTCGGTACCAGCTGATGAGGTCGTTGAAGATAAGAGCGTTGGCACCTTTCATTCGGTATTCGGGCAGCACGGCAATGAGCAGCAGGTCTACCGTGTCGGTCTTGTGCCATTTCATCACACGCAGCAACTGCCACCAGCCCATTGGCAAGAGACGTCCGTCGCGTGTGTGCTGTAGAGCACGGGAGAAAGAAGGAAACGACACGCCGAAGCCTACCATGCGGTCGTTGTCATTGGCATCAACCACGCAGGTGACCAAGTTGAGGTCAGCACGGCGGATGTAGTCATTGACCAAACGCGAGATCTGGTCGTCGGAAAGATGAGAAAAACCGTAGAGACCATCGTAGGTGCGGTTGACGATGTCGAAGAGTTCTTTTCCTTTGCCTCGCTTCACGAAGTCGAGTACACCGTATTTGCGTACTTGCAGGTTGTAGCGCTTCTGTACCAACTCCGCTGTAAGCGCAAACTTACGGGGCGTCACCTCCGGCACCTTCACCCGGCATTCCAACCAGTCGTTGTCTTTGCGGAACCCGAGCTGATCCATGAAACGGGGGTAGTACTCATTATTATAATTAATATATAAGGTAGAGAGGCGGTCAAAGCCTTCGACCATCATACCCTCGCGGTCCATGTCCTCAAAGCCAAAGGGACCTCCGATGCAGTCCATACCTTTGTCTTTTCCCCAATGGGCTACGGTGTCGAGCAAAGCACGGCATACGTCGATGTCGTCGATGAAGTCGAACCAGCCGAAGCGCACCATCCGTTTGTTCCACCGCTCATTGGCCCGATGGTTGATCATGGCTGCCACGCGCCCCACGACCTTTCCGTCGCGATAAGCCAGGAAATAGTCGGCTTCACAAAATTCAAAGGCCGGGTTTTTGTCCTTGCGCAACGTTTTCATCTCCTCACCATATAGATAAGGTACGGCACACGGATTGTCGCGGTAGAGATCGTAGAAGAATTGAATAAAAGTTTTCAGTTCACTAAGCGTCTCTACCTTTCTTATTTCTATTTTACTCATTACTTACTGGTTTACATGAAGCCCTGATGACGCAGAGCTTTCTTCAGCCCCTCGCTCATGGCCTCGCAGTCTTTTGCGGTATAGCGGATGTCGGTGAACACTTGTGCGAGTGTCTCGGTGTGGTTGATCTCCACATACTGCTTGTTCTCCGGAAGATTTTCTTTCGGACCATAGATGTCGTCAATCTGCTGCGACGTGTAGTCGTGATAAACCTCTTCGTGGACGATGCCGTTAAGAGGCAAGCGGTCGCTCTGTGCCGGATCCTCATCGGGCCAGCCCAACGTAATAGTTGCAATGGGGAATACCAAAGGCGGCAACTCTAACAGATCGATGATCGCTTGTGGTTGGTAGATGGTCGTACCCAAGAAGCAAGTGCCCAGTCCGGCTTCTTCGGCCAGATTGCAGAATGTCTGGCAATAGAGCAGAGCGTCGGTAGCAGCGTTGACAAAGCTCAGCAGGTTGTCGTAGCCGGGATGACCTTTGCGCTGTTCGCCCCAAAGCGTCGTGCGGCGATAGTCGGCGCAGAACGTCAGCACTACGGGAGCTCCCGTCACCATCGGTTGACCAAAGTGTGCGGGTGCCAAGCGCTCCTTCATCTTCGGGTCGCGTGTGACGATGACGCTGTAGAGTTGCAGGTTGCCCATCGTGGGCGTGCGCTCAGCCTGTTCAAACAGACGACGCAACAGTTGCTCGTCCACCTCTTTATCTTGGTACTTTCTAATACTTCTACGATGTATTAAGCTTTCCATTTCTTGTTCAATTTAGTAATTGCAAAGATAGGGAAAAATTCCAAAAGGGAAAAGTTTTCTCCTAAATATCTTTAGAAAGTTGATAGAATATGAGAAAACTTTTGTAGTTTTGCAGTCTACATTTAAAAGCAAATAATTCATCAACACAATCATGCAGCCCCCAGTCCGAAAGGATTGACATAAGGGATTATCAACCAATGGAAAACAAACAGACATACACTTACGAAGAGGCTTACGAGGCCTCTTTGCAGTACTTCGGCGGCGACGAGTTGGCGGCACGTGTGTGGGTCAACAAGTACGCTATGAAGGACAGCTTCGGCAATATCTTTGAGAAAAGCCCGGAGCAGATGCACTGGCGTATTGCCAACGAGATTGCGCGCATCGAGAAGAAGTATCCTAATCCGCTCTCTGCCCAACAGGTCTTCGACGTGCTCGATCACTTCCGCTACATCGTACCGGCAGGTAGCCCGATGACGGGTATCGGCAATGATCACCAGGTAGCATCACTGAGCAACTGCTTTGTCATCGGCCTTGATGGCAATGCTGACAGCTATGGTGCTATTATGAAAATCGACGAGGAGCAAGTGCAACTGATGAAGCGTCGTGGCGGTGTAGGCCATGACATGAGTCAGATTCGCCCGAAAGGCAGCCCTGTGAATAACTCCGCACTGACCTCTACCGGCTTGGTGCCATTCATGGAGCGCTACAGCAACTCCACACGTGAGGTGGCTCAGGACGGCCGGCGTGGTGCGCTCATGCTCAGTGTGAGCATCAAGCATCCCGACTCTGAGGCTTTCATCGATGCTAAGATGACAGAGGGAAAAGTCACCGGTGCCAATGTCAGCGTGCGCATTGACGACGCATTCATGCAGGCTGCCGTAGACGACAAGCCCTACACTCAGCAGTTCCCAATCGACAGCGATCAACCGATGGTAAGCAAGGAGATCTCTGCCCGCAAGCTGTGGGAGAAGATCGTGCACAACGCATGGAAGAGTGCTGAGCCCGGCGTGCTGTTTTGGGACACAATCATCCGCGAAAGCATTCCTGACTGCTATGCCGACCTCGGCTTCAAGACGGTGAGCACCAACCCTTGCGGAGAGATTCCACTCTGCCCTTATGACAGTTGCCGTCTGCTGAGCATCAATCTTTATAGCTACGTCGAGCATCCTTTCACCAAGGAGGCTAAGTTCGACTTTGATAAGTTCAGCCGCCACGTACAACTCGCGCAGCGCATCATGGACGACATCGTGGACTTGGAGATGGAGAAGATCGACAAGATCATGGACAAGATACGTCGTGATCCTCAGAGCGAGGACGTGAAACATACAGAGTATCATCTTTGGGAGAAGATCAAGGAAAAGAGCGGCAAGGGCCGCCGTACAGGTGTCGGCATCACCGCCGAGGGCGATATGCTGGCAGCCATGGGTTTGCGCTATGGCACACAGGAGGCTACAGACTTTGCCGTGAGCGTACATCGTGATCTGGCCATCAATGCTTATCGTTCTTCTGTGAAGATGGCTGAGGAGCGTGGCGCGTTCAGCATCTATGACGCAGACCGAGAGAAGAACAATCCGTTTATCCTTCGCTTGAAGGATGCCGATCCTAAACTCTATGAGGACATGGTGAAGCATGGCCGCCGCAACATCGCCTGCCTGACAATCGCTCCAACAGGTACTACTTCGCTGATGACGCAGACCACGAGTGGTATCGAGCCCGTGTTCATGCCTGTCTACAAGCGTCGCCGCAAGGTCAATCCCAATGATGCTGACGTGCATGTGGACTTTGTCGATGAGGTCGGTGACTCTTTTGAGGAGTACATCGTTTACCACCGCAAGTTCCTCGAATGGATGAAGGTCAACGGTATCGACACCGAGAAGAAATATACCCAGGAAGAGATCGACGAGCTCGTCGCCCGCTCTCCTTATTATAAAGCTACCGCCAACGACGTGGACTGGCTGATGAAGGTGCGCATGCAGGGTGCTATTCAGAAGTGGGTGGACCACAGCATCTCTGTGACGGTCAACCTGCCTAACAATGTCGACGAGGCGCTTGTCAACAAGCTCTACGTCGAGGCTTGGCGCTCAGGCTGCAAGGGCTGTACCATCTACCGCGACGGCAGCCGCTCAGGCGTGATGATCGCTGTGTCGAAGAAAGACAAGAAAGAAAAGAAAGACGCAGACCATAAGGAGTCACCGGAGCCTGTTACCGCACCCTCGATTCCGCGTCCTTCTGTGCAGGAGGTTCGCCCGAAGGAGCTCGACTGCGATGTAGTGCGCTTCCAGAACAACCGTGAGAAGTGGGTGGCCTTCGTCGGGTTGCTCGACGGTTATCCTTACGAGATCTTCACCGGTTTGCAGGACGACGACGAGGGCATTGTGTTGCCGAAGAGCGTCACCAAGGGCAAGATCATCAAGCAGACCAACCCCGACGGTACGCATCGCTATGACTTCCAGTTTGAGAACAAGCGTGGCTACAAGACCACGGTGGAAGGACTGAGCGAGAAGTTCAATCCGGAATACTGGAACTATGCCAAGTTGATCTCCGGCGTGCTGCGCTATCGTATGCCTATCGACCATGTCATCAAGCTCGTTGGCTCTTTGCAGCTCAAAGACGAGAGCATCAACACATGGAAGAATGGTGTGGAGCGCGCACTGAAGAAGTATATCACTGACGGTACCAAGGCTGTAGGCCAGAAGTGCCCCGTCTGCGGTCAGGAGACACTCGTCTACCAGGAGGGTTGTCTCATCTGCACCAACTGCGGTGCCAGCCGTTGTGGATAATCGTGCTTTAGGTTTGACGTATGAAATGCGAATCAAGCTATATCCTCTTACGTTCCCTGCGTTTTCATGCCTTTCACGGTGTGGAGGCGCAGGAGCGTCTTGTTGGCAACGACTATGAAGTCAGCCTCAGACTGAAGGCTGATGTGTGCCGTGCCGTAGAGAGCGACCAGGTGGCGGACACCATCAACTATGCTGAAGTGTATCAGCTGGTGGCCAAGACAATGTCCGAACCTGTGGATCTTGTGGAGCATCTTGCCGGAGTGATCGGTGAGCGACTGTTTCAGCGTTGGCCTCAGATCGAGGCGATAGATGTGACAGTCATCAAGCTCAATCCTCCCATGGGTGCTGATTGTCAGGGTGCCGGCATCGAGCTGCATCTGACCAATCGCTAAGCACTTGCATCATTAATAAATAATAAAACTCATTGCTTCTTTTCAGTTTCCTAATGTAAAATCCGTAACTTTGCATAAAATTGATACAAGTTCACGCTTGTTGGTACTGCAAAGGTAAGAATCATCGATATGTTGAAAAGGATACTTCTCATAATTCCTGTTTTCTTCTTTTTCGCACTTGTGACTGCAAGTGCAGCCTCCCGCTTTACGCTTGTCGTTGATGCCGGTCATGGTGGCAACGACTTCGGCGCTCCCGGTGCAGTGTCCAATGAGAAAAACCTGACGCTGAAATATGCCTTGGCGTTTGGTCGCTTTGTGGAGAGCCATTGCCCCGATGTGCGCGTCATCTACACGCGCAAGACCGATGTCTTCATTCCTCTTCATGAGCGTGCCGACATTGCCAACCGCAACAAAGCCGACCTCTTCATCTCCATTCATATCAATGCAGTGGACGGCTCACACACAGCTCACGGCTTCCAAAGCTATACTCTCGGGCGTGGAGAGCGTTCCGGCGACCGCGGAATCCGTGAGAACCTCGACGTGGCGAAGCGTGAGAACTCTGTGATCTTCCTTGAGAAAGACTACCAAAAGAAATACAGCGGACTGGACATGAACTCAGCAGAAGGCGACATCATGTTTGAGTTTATCGCTGACAACAACCGGCAGCGCAGTGTGGAGCTTTCCCGTCTGATGCAGCACTGCGTCTGTCAGGCTACGGGAAGACAGGACGGTGGCTCGCATCAAAACAATCTTGCTGTGCTCCGGCTCACTTCCATGCCTGCCATCCTTTTGGAGTTGGGCTTCATCTCTACGCCCGATGAGGAGCAGTTTATGAATTCCGACTCAGCAGTGGACCTCTATACCAAAGGCATCTACAATGCTTTTATCACCTATAAGAATAAGTACGACACCCAGTCGACATTGCCTTATCAGAACCGTGTGATTGAGGTCAGTGCACCTTCCAATAACAATACGGATGATGACCAGCCTGTTATCGACGATCGTCGAAGCAACAGGACGACAAGGACAAGCGTTCAAAGAAAGTCTGTTGCAGGGAAGGGAAGCAACGATACTCCGCAACAAAACAGCAATACTCCGCAAAAACGTGAAGTTGCTTCACCCAAGGCTGCGAGCAAGAATAAAGCAAAGTCCGACAAAGCTGTCAAGGCTGAGAAGCAAGTAAAGAAAGACAACGACAAGAAAATTGTCAGTCAGCAGGCTGCTCATGCTCCGGTATTCAAGATTCAGATACTCCAAGGATCCTATAAGTTGCGCGACAACGACCGTCAGTTCAAAGAGCTCACAGGCATCGAGCGGATGGCGGACGGCGATAAATGGAAATACTTCTACGGTAGCAGTACCGACTACAATGCAGTCAACCGCTCCCGCAAGGAGATCCTCGACAAGTTCCCCGGCGCGTTCATCGTAGCCTATAAAGACGGCAAGCAGATGGATGTCAACGAGGCGATCAAGGAGTTCCTCTCAAATAAACGAAAGAAATAAAAATCATACGCACATGAAGTTTTTCACCAATGAAGTCAAGATTGCCCTTGTGGCCATCGTAGGTATAGCGCTGCTGTTCTTCGGCATGAATTTCCTGAAAGGCATGTCGGTGTTCTCCAGCGACAAGTCCTACTATATCAAGTTTAAGGACATCAGCGGCCTGTCACGCTCCAATCCTATCTATGCCGACGGCTATCAGGTGGGTGTGGTGAAGGATATCAACTACGACTACGACGGCAATGGCGACATCGTCGTGAAGTTCGATGTGGACAACGATCTCCGCATTCCCAAAGGTTCTTCCGCTGAGATTGTCAGTGATCTGATGGGCAATGTGAAGATGAATCTGCTCTTGGCCAACAACCCGCGCGAGCGTGTGGAGCCGGGCGATACGATACAGGGGCAGATCAACGAAGGTATGTTGGGTTCCGTGCGTACGATGTTGCCGGCAGTGAGGCAGCTTATCCCGAAGATCGACAGCATCCTCACGAGTGTCAATGCGTTGCTCGCTGATCCTGCTTTGGCTCATTCTCTGCACAATGTGGAGGCGATCACCAATAACCTCAACACCACCTCACGCAATCTCAATACGCTGATGGCTCAAGTCAACGGACGTGTGCCGGGTATGATGAGCAAAGCCGACTATGCCCTGGGCAAAGCCGGTACCACACTCGACAACACCTCTCGCCTGACGGCAAATCTCGCCTCCATCGATGTAGCCAATACGATGGCGAAAGTCGACCAGACGCTTGCCAATGTCCAGGAGGTGACGGCTAAGCTGAATGGCAAGGACGGCACGCTCGGACTGCTGATGAACGATGACAAGCTGTATCACCGATTGAACAATACGGTGGGCAGTGCAGATTCTCTGCTGACAGACTTGAAGGCTCACCCCAAGCGCTATGTCCACTTCTCACTCTTCGGGAAGAAGGATAAATAAAGAAAGGCATAAAAAATGCGTCACCAAATCTTTTGGTGACGCATTTTTTTATTTGTTATTCGGCTGCATCTTTCAGCTTGAATGAATTCTCTATACTTACGATTTCTGCCTGGAAAGCGCGGTCTACCTGTAAGCGCTTCTCTACTTGCGCGCAGCTATGGATCACGGTAGAGTGGTCACGGTTGCCGACAAGTTTGCCAATGCGGCTGGCGGGCATCTTGGTGTATTTCTGTGCGAGATACATCGACACTTGGCGTGCCATCACAAAGTCGCGTTTGCGGCTCTTGGAGCTCACCTGTGCCTGCGTGACATTGTAGTGGTTGCATACCTTCTCCATGATGTCGTCGATGGTGAGCGGGCGGTCGTCGATCTTGATGGCACGCTTGATGACACGCTCAGCCAACTGCATGTTGATGTCACTGTTATAAACAATGGAGTAGGCCATCAGCGAGTTGACCACACCTTGCAGGTCGCGCACGCTGCCGCTGGCTGTCTGTGCAATGAAGGCGATGACGTCGTCGGGAATCTTCAGTCCGTCACGGCAAATCTTGCTGCGCAGGATGTCGATACACAACTGACGGTTGGGCTTCTCTAATGGAGCGATGACACCGCATGAGAAACGGGTGAGCAGTCGGTCGGGCATACCCTTGAGGTCTACCGGCGGACGGTCGGAGGCCAGGATGATGCGCTTGCCGTTTTTGAAAAGATGGTTGAAGATATGGAAGAAAGTATCCTGTGTCTTCGGCGAGTTGATCCATTCCTGGATGTCGTCGACGATGAGCATGTCGATCGTCTGATAGAAGGCAATGAAGTCGTTGAGGTGGTTCTGAATGACCGCATTGGAGAACTGCACCTGAAAGAGACGCGCACTGATATACAGCACACGCTTCTGAGGATAGAGGTGCTTGGCGTGTACGCCGATGGCATTGATGAGATGCGTTTTTCCGCAGCCCGAAGGACCATAGATAAACATCGGGTTGAACTGCAGCGTGTTGGGATGCTCGGCAATAGAGAGTCCCACGGCACGCGGCAACTTATTGCTCTCTCCCTCGATGTAGTTGCTGAAAGTGAGATGCGGATTGAGTTGCGGATCGAGCTGCGGCACGGCAGCGTCGAGCATGGTCGGCGGTTGGTTGGCACGTGTCTTAGGCTGTGGCTTGGGCAGCGCGTCAGTGGGGTCGGCCTCAATGTTCTGCGTGAGGTTATGCTCCTTGTCCGTGACAACCTGATAAAACAGTTTGGTGCCTGTACCGAAACAGTGGTACATCACCTTGCAGAGCAGGTCGATGAAGTTCTCCTCCAAGTATTCATATACGAAGGGACTCGGTACAGCCACCTGCACCGTCTTGGTCTGCTCATCGTAGCGTACAAAGTCGATGGGCTTAAACCATGTGTTATATATCTGCTCGGTGACATTCTCGCGTATCAGCGCAAGACTCCTGTCCCAACGAGCATCAGGACCTGCTTTCTTCATGAATAATGTTGTTTCAGCGGTTGTATCTGAAAAGGATCATGCCTTGTTTTTGTTCAATAGTATCGGCAGGCGTGTTGGGAGTCCAATCCCAGTGCTTTGCCGCCTATCTTTTGCAAAGTTAGAAAACTTTTCTCAAACGTGCAAATTCCTGCCTTCTGCTATACTCTACTGGGTGAAATCCGCAAGTGGTTGAATCATACACAGTTAATGTAAAGCAGGTTTTATTGTGAAACATCATTGTAGCATCACGCATGTAGGTAAGAATGAACACTTTTCATTCACTTACATCATTTGTGAAACATCATTCGGTACGATTTAAACTTAATTAAGGTTTCTGCCACGCTGCATCCGTCTTCCTTACTTTGTTAATCTTTGTATAAGCTCTTGTATTCTCAAAAGAAAAGTGTAATTTTGCCAACATATAACTATAGTATCACTAACATCCTAAACAAAACATGCATTACAAGCAACTACTTTTCACTACTGCTTTGCTTTCTGCCATGCAGGCATCAGCGCAAATCACAGTCAATGTCAACACGACACAGAAGGGACACGAAGTGTCTCCGAACCTCTACGGCATCTTCTATGAGGACATCAACCATGCTGCCGACGGTGGCCTTTATGCCGAGCTTGTGCGCAACCGCTCCTTTGAGGACAACACCAAAGCGGCTGAGCATTGGAGCATAGTCGGGCAGGCTGCCATGCAGCTCACCGCCAAGGGACTGCTCAATGCCAAGCAGCATCAGGCTTTGCAGGTGACCTTCCTGCAGCCGGGCGACGGTGTCGCCAATGAAGGCTTCTGGGGCATCCCCGTCGTACAGGGTCGCCGTTATCGTCTCTCCTTTTGGGCGAAAGGCAAACTCAAGGGTCAGCTGCGTGCTGTGCTGACAGATGCTACGGGTAAGCACGCATTTGCATCTGCCTCTTTTGCCGGCAAGAGCTTCGGTAATAAGTGGACACGCTATGAGGCTGAACTGGTAGCCAACGGCAACGACGACAAGGGACAACTGCAACTCATGGCTGACGGCAAGGGACAGCTGGCCTTTGATGTGGTGTCACTCTTCCCGCCCACTTTCCGCAACCGGCAGAATGGCTTGCGTCCAGAGCTGGCCGGTATGCTCAACGACCTTCATCCTAAGTTCCTGCGCTTCCCCGGCGGCTGTTTTGTCGAGGGGCAGGAGAACCCTGATAATGCTTTCCGTTGGGAACGTACCATCGGTCCCGTGGAGCAGCGCGAAGGCCACTGGAATGTCAACTGGGGCTATCGCACCACCGACGGACTGGGCTTTGACGAATATCTCCAGCTCGCTGAGGACCTGCGCGCTCAACCGCTCTATGTCGTCAACGTGGGTATCTGGCATGGCGGCTTCACTCCCCTTGATTCCATACAGCCTTGGATCGACGAGACGATGAATGCGTTGGAGTATGCCAACGGCCCCGTGACAAGTAAGTATGGCGCCCTGCGTGCCAAGAACGGACATCCCGAGCCCTATAACATCCAATATTTGGAAATCGGAAACGAGAACAACCAGCCTGACCAGCGCCAGCAGAGCGACCACTACTACGAGCGTTTCAAGCTCTTCCGCGATGCTGTGCTGAAGAAATATCCCGATATGCACATCATCGGCAACGTGGCTGCATGGGGCACTGACGAGCCGAAGTGGGAGTCAAAGGAGCAGACCGAGCTTGTTGACGAGCACTACTATCGTTCTCCGGCGTGGTTTGCCGAGCACTTCCATCACTATGATAACTACGACCGTCGTGGCCCGAAAGTCTATGTCGGCGAGTATGCCGTGACGCAAGGCTTCGGTCAGGTGGGTGACTTGAATGCCGCTTTGGGCGAGGCCGTGTTCATGATGGGTATGGAAAACAATTCCGACATCGTGCGTATGGCCAGCTACGCGCCCATCTTTGCCAATGTCAACGAGACGCGTTGGCGCCCTGATATGATCCAGTACGACGCCACCCGTGTGCTCGGCACTCCTTCTTATTATGTGCAGAAGATGATGGCCGACAACGTAGGCACGCGCACCGTGTCGACAACGCTGACGAATCCCTATCAGATCGCTGAGGCCCAGCAGCAGGTCAAACCCCAGGTCTGCCGTGTCGGTGTGGGCACGTGGGCTACGCAAGCCAGTTTTGCCCAGCCATCGCTTTCAGCCGGTGACGGCAAGGTGGAGCAGGTTGGTGGTAAGGTAGACATCCGTGGCACGTGGCAGCAGGCCAATGGCATTGTCAGTCAGCAGTCTGCTTCCGAGGGCGCACTGCGTCTGAATCCTCAGCGTACCGATGGAAACGAATACACCTATCACGTGCGTGCCCGTAAGGACGGCGGCGCCGAGGGCTTCCTCATCGTGTTCAACTATGTAGACCCTGATAACTATTGCTGGTTGAACATTGGCGGTTGGGGCAATACGCAGAATGCCATCGAGCAGGTTGTCAACGGCAGCAAGTCGCAGCTCGTCACAGCGGCCGGAAAGGTGGAGACCGGACGTTGGTACGATGTGGATCTGCATGTCAAGGGCGACAGTATCTATGCTTCTCTCGACGGCAAGCAGCTCTTTGCCACACAACTCAAGCCGAGTACCTTTGCGGGACTCTTCCAAAATGCGACCTATGACGAGGCTACGAGCGAGTATATCGTGAAGCTTGTCAACACGCATTCTCAGGCTACCACAGCCCGCATCGCTCTGCCTGGTCTGCATCCGACCGTGGCACGTCTCATCCGGCTGTCCGCTCCGAAGGGCACCGACGAGAACACGCTCGACACGCCGACACGCATTGTTCCGATGACTTCTACGTTGAGTCCTGACGGTGACGGCGTGAGCCTGGAGTTGCCGGCTAATTCGCTGAATATCGTAAGGATCAAATAGAAGTAGGAGCCCCCTCTAACTCCCCCTAATCGGGGGAGAAAAGAGCCTCACCCTCGCGCCCCTCTCCAATTGGAGAGGGGTGTAGTTACTTGGTTAAACAGAAACTTGCCCTGTTTCTGATTATTGTGTTCTTTGGGTATTGATGAATGATAGGGGCAGATAAAGTGATTCTAAGTAAAGCCACTATATGGCAATCTCAATGCCTGCCTTTGTATGAATTTACTCTCTTTCTGAACGATTTTTGTGTTCATACTATTAGATATTTTGTACTTTTGCAATAGTAATATTTAATAGTTAAAGCAAATGAACAATCACAAACCTAAGCAGTGGCTCCGGCCACAGACAGCCGCAAAAGCTGTACCCTTCTTTTTGTTATTACTGACATTGATACTCGGATCCTTCGACTCAGCCACACCGGTGATCTACATTATCGGCGACTCTACGGCAGCGAACAAAGACACCACTGAGGGACGCATAGAGCGTGGGTGGGGCATGTTCCTGCACGAATATCTCGACAACGGCGTGCGGGTAGAGGACCATGCTGTCAACGGACGCTCCTCGCGCAGCTTCTATACTGAGGGCCGTTGGAAGAAAGTTATCGACAAAGTGAAGCCCGGTGATTACGTGATCATTCAGTTCGGACACAACGACGAGAAGCCGGCACCGGACCGCCATACCGATGTGGGTACCACTTTCGACGCTCATCTCGCGCAGTATGTCATCGAGACAAAGGCCAAGGGAGCCACTCCCGTGCTGATGAGTCCTGTAGTGCGCCGCAACTTCCAGGGCGACACTCTCGTCGACACGCACGGAGCCTATCGCCTGGTGGCCGAGAAGGTGGCCCGGCAGTACGGTGCCGTCTATGTCGATGCCAACGCCATTACCCACGACATCGAGCAGCGGCTTGGGCCTGATGGCACGATCCGTCTGCACATGTGGGTGGAGCCCGGCAAATACAGTTGGGCAAAGAATGGCCGCAAAGATGACACTCATTATAATATATATGGTGCGCATGTCGTGGCGGCAGCTCTTGCCAAAGCCCTTGGTGATGCCGTACCCGCATTGAAAAGCCATGTACGTGCGAATAAGAAGTAATCAGACATCATCGTAAAGCATAAGCATGAACAATCGATTCCCCTTCAAGTCTCTTGCCTTTGCCTTCTTTTTACTAATGACATCGAAGGGAGCTTCGGCGAAGCCCGTCACATGGTTCGACGGCATCCATGCCGTCAGCCTTTCGGTGCCTCGCGGCGTTGATCCCGTTGTGGATATTGCGTCCGACATGTTCAGTGACGACATGAAGCAGGTCACGGGTATCGCAGCGCAGCGGACCGGCCTGGTTCGGCAGGCTACAATACGCCTTTGTCAGTTGGACCGCCTTTCCCGTCAGCAGCAACGTGAATTGCGGGATATGGGCGTGCCGGTAGAGAAGTTGCAGACACTGACCGACGGCTTCCACATCTGTGTCCTCCACGGGCAGATTGTCGTCGTTGGAGCTAACGGGCGTGGCACTGCTTACGGACTGTTGGAGTTGTCGCGTCTGGCGGGCGTGAGCCCTTGGATATGGTGGGGAGATATCGTGCCCGAGCATCGTTCGCGGCTGACAATCGGCGATCAGTTTACGACGACGCAAGGTGCTTCTGTCGAGTTCCGTGGCATCTTCCTCAACGACGAGGACTGGTCGCTGCGCCCTTGGAGCTATGCCCGTTCCGAAAAAACGCCGTTTGGCGTTATCGGGAAGAATACTTATAAAAAGGTGTTCCAGCTGCTGCTTCGTCTGCGCGCCAATGCGATCTGGCCCGCCATGCATCCCGGTACGGAGGCTTTCTTCCTGACACCAGGAGCCAAGGCTATGGCCGACAGCTGCGGCATCGCCATCGGCTCATCGCACTGCGAGCCTCTGCTGCGCAACAATGTGGGTGAGTGGAATGAGAAAGTGCGAGGGGCGTTTAACTATATCACCAACCGACAGGCCGTGCAAGACTATTGGGCAGAACGGTTGAAAGAAGTCAAAGACTCGAAGGGCGGAAATCTGCTCACCATCGGCATGCGGGGCATCCACGACGGTTCGATGCTGGGTGTGAAGACCATGAAGGAGAAGTTCGACGCCCTGCAGCTCGTGATCGACGACCAGCAAAAGCTCATCGCCAAATATCTCGGTGACCCGAAAAAGCAGGCGCAGGTGTTCATCCCTTATAAGGAGGTGCTCGACATCTACAATATGGGATTGCGCGTGCCCGACAATGTCACGCTGATGTGGTGCGACGACAACTATGGCTATATGACGCGGTTGTCCGACGGCACGGAGCAGCGGCGCGTAGGCGGAGGTGGCGTTTACTATCATCTCAGCTACTGGGGACGCCCCCACGACTATCTGTGGCTGGCCACCACACAGCCGGGATTCGTCTACAACGAGATGCGCACAGCCTACGACCACAACGTGCGGAAGATGTGGATCGTCAACGTTCACGACCCGAAGGTGGCGGGCTACGACTTGGAGCTCTTCCTCGACATGGCGTGGAATATCGACTGCGTCAATGGCTCCACACTCAACAACCACTATCGCGAGTGGCTTTGCCGTCAGTTCGGTAAGCAGGCTGGTGATGCACTCTTCCCGGCTATGTATGAATACTTTAGGCTTTGTGGCGAGCGTCGTCCAGAGTTCATGGGGTGGAATCAGACCGAGCTGTCGAAGGATTTCTACGACCGTGGGCTGAGTCCGGTGCGCAACAGCGAGTTCTCGCAAACCGAGTTTGGGGATGAACTCGACGGCTACCTCGCCCGTTTCGCCGCTGTGGCTGAGCGGATCAGGAAAGCCAAGGCTGCTGTTCGTCCCGAGTTGCAGGATGCTTATTTCGCGGCCATCGAGTATCCCGTGTGCGCTGCTGAGGCTCATGCCCGTAAGATGCTGTGGGCACAGAAAGCCCGGCTGCTGACCAATGGCACGACGACGAAGGATATGTTCGCCCATCAGTCCGAGCTCTACCATGCTTGTGCCGAGAGCCAGCAAGCCTATCAGGAGGTGAGGGCACTGACGGAATACTATAATGAGAAGATGGCTGGCGGCAAGTGGCGCTGGTCGATGAACATGCGTCCGCGTGACCTTCCTGTCTTTGGCGCGCCCGTGCTTCCCATGCTGCTCACCGATGCGCAAATTCTGGAATGGTTGAAGAAGGGAAGAAAGTCCACTGACAGAAAACTCTCAGATTGGAGCGATACTTTAGGCGTGGTGGCCCGCAATGCCGCTGACTGGCAGCATGCTTCCCCGTGCACGAAGGTGATTGAGATGTTGGGTCACAGCATGCGGGCGGTAGCTCTGCCTCAGGGGGGCGACGTAACGTATGTTTTCTCCACTGACCGTGACGGCGACTGCGTGCTGCGTGTGGCGCTGATCCCCACACAGCCCAACGATAAGGGAGACCTTCGCTTCTCGGTGAGCATAGACGGCGGACAGCCTACGATGTTCTCGCTCAAAGAGCCGTTCCGCTCCGAGCGTTGGAAACGCAATGTGCTGCGTGGTCAGGCTGTCCGTGAACTGCCGTTGAAAGGTTTGAAGGCGGGCCGTCATACGCTGACCATCCACGCCCTTGATCCGCATATCGTGCTCGACCAGTGGATGGTGGACAGCAAGGCAAACCGCCGGTTCTATCTCTTCCCCGTCAGACAGACTTTCTAAATATATACAACGATATGGAATATCGCACATCAGAGGCAGTGTGCGACTATCTCATTACACCTTTTTAATCTGCCGTTAATCTTTTTTGCACCATGTCTTTCCTCTGTCATCATTGAATGGTGTATCTTTGCAGCCGATTTAGAGACTTCTATAAAGTCATAGAGAAAGATTGTATTTAAGGGATTAACGCCATGGAAAGACAAGTGTTTCAAACCGACTCACGCCGTCGTTGGAGTCGGTTTAAGTGGACGATGCGATTCTTCGTCACCATCATCGTGCTGCTGTTCATCGTTTTTATCACCATGTTTGCCTTGGAGGGCAGTCCGAATATGCCTTTCCGTCACGACTATCGAGGGGTGATGACTGCCTCGAAGCCGCTCATGCGCGACACCAAACTCACCAAGGCTTACCGCTCGTTGCGCGATAACTTTCTGGAACAGCGCATGCACAACACCTACCAGGAGAACTATGACCGCGCCCACCGCTTCGTTGGACACGGTACGGGACTTACGCAGAAATACATCAACGAGTGGAACGATCCGCGCCTTGGCGTGCGCGCCGCGTGGTATGTCAACTGGGACGCTCACTCCCTACGCTCGCTCAAGCAAAACATGAAGCACCTCAACATGGTCATCCCCGAGTGGTTCTTCATCAATCCCAAGACCTGCCGGTTGGAAGTGCGAATCGATAAGAAGGCGCTGGCTGCCATGCGCAGATCAGGGATGCCCATCGTGCCGATGCTCACCAATAACTATGGCGATGCCTTCCGTCCCGAGGGCATCGGCCGCATCATGAGTGATAAACACCTTCGCAAACAGTTCCTCAATACCCTTGTCACCATCTGCCACCGCAACCGGTTCCAAGGCATTAACATCGACTTGGAGGAACTCGCCATCAACGACAATGCGCTGCTGACCAATTTCGTAAAGGAACTCTCGATGCTCTTCCACGACAACGATATGTACGTCACGCAGGACATCGCACCATTCAACGAGGACTACGACGTGGAGCACCTCGCCCGTTACAACGACTACCTCTTCCTCATGGCTTACGACGAGCACAACAGTGAGAGCCAGCCCGGCGCCATCGCCTCGCAACACTGGGTGGAGCGCGCCACCGACTGGGCGGCGAAGAATATTCCCAACGACAAGCTCGTGCTCGGTCTCGCCGCCTACGGCTACGACTGGGCACAGGGCGACAAAGGGCAGACGGTGTCTTACGACCAAACGATCGCCTCTGCCCTTGATGCCGGTGCGCAGATACTGTTTGACGACGACTCCTACAACCTCTCTTTCTCCTACGACGACGATGATGGGCAGTTCCATCAGGTTCATTTCACCGATGCCGCCACCTTATATAATATCATGCGCTTCGGCGTCACCTATCATCTGGCAGGCTTTGGCCTCTGGCGCCTCGGCACTGAGGACCACCGCCTGTGGAACTTCTATGGCAAAGACCTGGCTTGGGAGCAGGTGAAGCGCTGGAACATGAACCGGGTGCTGAGGCTTAGCGGTTACGACGATGTCAACTTCGTCGGTACGGGCGAGGTCCTCGACGTGGAGTCGGAGCCTAAGCCCGGAAAGGTCACCGTACAGATAGACCCCGATGATCAGATCATCACGGAGGAGCGCTACCAGCATCTGCCCTCCACCTACACGATCTCGAAACTCGGCCATTGTGGTGCCAAAGATCTGTTGCTGACCTTTGATGACGGCCCTGATGCCCGCTGGACGCCCACGGTCCTGCGCACCCTCAAGCGTTATCATGCGCCAGCCGCTTTCTTCATGGTCGGCTTGCAGATGGAGAAGAACCTGCCACTGGTGAAGAAAGTCTATGAGGACGGCTTCACCATCGGCAACCACACCTTCACCCACCACAATATGATCGAAAACTCCGACAACCGCACCTATGCCGAGCTCAAGCTCACCCGTATGCTCCTCGAGAGTGTCACCGGACAGAGCACCATCCTCTTCCGTGCGCCTTACAATGCCGATGCCGATCCCACGCAGCACGAGGAGATAGAGCCGATGATCCTCGCCAGCCGTCGCAACTATCTCTTCGTGGGTGAGGAGATAGACCCCGACGACTGGCAGCCGGGGATCACCGCCGACGAGATCTATCGGCGTGTCATCAACGGTGTGCACCGGGGCGACGGACATATCATCCTGATGCACGATGCCGGTGGACTCACCCGTAAGCCAACAATTACCGCTCTGCCCCGTATCATCGAGACGCTGCAGAAGGAGGGGTATCACTTCATCTCCCTGGAACAATATCTCGGTATGTCGCGCGCCCAGCTCATGCCCCAGATCCCTAAGGGAAAGACGTATTATGCCATGCAGGCCAACCTGACACTGGCGGAGATGATCTATCATGCCAGTGACTTCCTCACCGCCCTCTTCATGGTCTTCCTCGTCCTCGGCTTCCTGCGCCTGGGCTTCATGTACTATCTCATGATTCGGGAGAAGCGTGTGGAGCGCCACCGCCACTATCCCGCGCTGACCAAGGACAACGCGCCGCACGTGTCGATCATCGTCCCGGCTTATAACGAGGAGGTCAACTGTGTGCGTACCGTGGAGACGCTGCTGCGGGAGGATTATCCGTCGTTCGACATCATCTTTGTCGACGACGGCAGTAAGGACCATACCTTGGAGCGCATCCACCACGCCTTCGACGGCAATGACAAGGTGCTCATCCTCGGCAAGCCCAATGGCGGCAAGGCTTCGGCACTGAACTATGGTATCGCCCATACCGACTCCGAGTTTGTCGTGTGCATCGATGCCGATACCCAGCTGCGTCCCGATGCCGTGCGTAAGCTCATGCAGCATTTCTTGACCGACAAGGACCACCGTATCGGGGCTGTGGCCGGAAACGTCAAGGTCGGCAACCAACGCAACATGCTCACCCGGTGGCAGGCCATCGAGTACACCACCAGCCAGAACTTTGACCGGATGGCTTACTCTTATATCAATGCCATCACGGTGGTGCCCGGTGCCATTGGTGCTTTCCGCAAGGAGGCCATCGAGCGAGCTGGCGGCCTGACCACCGACACGCTGGCTGAGGACTGTGACCTGACGATGCGTATCAACGAGGCAGGCTATATCATTGAGAACGAGAACTATGCCGTGGCAATGACGGAGGCGCCGGAGAACGTGCGGCAGTTTGTCAAACAACGGGTGCGCTGGTGCTTTGGGGTCATGCAGACGTTCTGGAAGCATCGCGCCTCGCTCTTCAATCCGAGGAAGAAAGGCTTCGGACTGTGGGCGATGCCCAACATGCTCATCTTCCAGTATATCATCCCCACGTTCTCACCGCTGGCCGACGTGCTGATGTTCATCGGACTCTTCTCGGGCAACGCGCTCCAGATCCTCGGCTATTACCTGCTCTTCCTCGCCGTCGACGCGAGCGTGAGCATCATGGCTTATCTCTTCGAGCACGAGCGGTTGTGGGTACTGCTGTGGATCATCCCGCAGCGTTTCTTCTACCGCTGGATCATGTACTACGTGCTTTTCAAGAGCTACCTCAAGGCCATTAAGGGTGAGTTGCAGTCGTGGGGTGTGCTCAAACGCACGGGAAATGTGAAGATGTAGCTTGGCAGTATCAGTTTTTTTTCGTAAGTTTGCATGTAATAACTAAAAGCACTTACGATGGAAAGCAAGGAGAAGACATGGACACCTGATCGAGACCAGCAGGAAATTATCGGCCTTAGCCATGGCCGTCACCTCGTATTGGCACCACCGGGATGTGGCAAGACACAGATACTTGCCGAGCGCGTCCGTAAGGCTCATGCCGAGGGAGTGGCCTACAGCGATATGCTTTGTCTGACGTTTACCAACAGGGCTGCCCGTGGTATGCGCGAGCGTATCAGCTCCAATCTCGGTGATCCCGACACGGCACAGGTGTTTGTGGGTAATGTCCATCGCTTCTGTGCCCGTTTCCTCTTTGAGAATGCCGTGGTGCCCGGTGAGACTTCGGTTATCGACGACGACACGACAGTGAGCATCCTTGCTACTTATCTCAATGAGGATGAAGACAAGGTCATGGGCAATTACCAGCGTCGCAGTGACTACAACCGTGTCGTTTTCATCTCCCATCTGATGTATGAGATTGAGCACGGATTGCCCAAAGCCCTTCGACAGCATCCCGACAGTCTGTCTTCTGAGGATATTGCAGCATTGCGCGCCATCTGCAAAATGCAGCGCAGAGAGTTCACACGCGAGGCACTGCTCGACATCTACCACCACAACGACTTCTATCGCGATGCTGTGCTCCAGCCCGATTTCGACGCCGTGCTGCGTCCTTCTGCCCAGCGGACATTGCAGTTCCTGCGCTATGCCCATGCTTATCAGGCTTATAAGCGGCAGAACCTGCTTCTCGACTTCGAGGATCTCCTTCTCCTTACTTATTTTGCACTTCACGACAATGCAGACTATAAGCGCTATCCGTGGATACAAGTCGACGAGGTGCAGGACCTCAACCCTTTGCAGCTCGCCATCATCGACGAACTTGCCACGGCTTCCCTTGCAGTGGCAAGTTCCGAGCACGAGTCCCAGACACCGTCCGCTGCGGGCTGCGTCATCTATCTTGGCGATGAGCAGCAGGCGATCTTCTCGTTCATGGGTGCCAAGCTCTCTACGCTGGGACTGCTCAAGGAGCGTTGCAAGGGCAACATCCATTATCTCGGACAGAACCATCGTTCTCCGAAATACCTTCTCGACTTTCTCAATCGCTATGCCGTGAACGAACTGCATACCGATCCGGAGCTCTTGCCGCAGACAGCTGACTGCGACGACAAGGCAAATGGGCGTCTCGCCATTGTGGCCAGCGATGATGTGGACAGTGAGTTCAACGACATAGCCCATCTTGTCGAACAGTTACGGCATGCCCATCCCGAGGAGACGGTGGCTGTGATCGTCAATGCCAACCGCGACGCCGATGCCATGAGCCGTGCATTGACCGCACAGGACATTCGTCATTTCAAGGTCTCGGGCAGTGATCTTTTTGCTTCCGATGAGGTGAAACTGTTGTTGGCTCATCTCACCGTACTGGACAATGACCAGCAGTTTCTGGCTTGGGCACGGCTGTTCAAGGGCTTGCAGGTCTGTGCCACTCATGCCTCAGCCCGAAGGCTGATGCACCAGCTCAAGGAGCGGGCTGTCTCGCCGGCAGAGTTGCTCACCGGCGACAAGACGATGTTGCAACGTTTTGTTGAGACTTATCAGCAAGAGGACATCGTCGTCTTCGACACGGAGACTACGGGACTGAATGTCTTTGAGGATGATGTGGTGCAGATTGCGGCGGAGCGTATCCGGCAGGGTAGGGTGGTGGACACCTTCTCTGTCTATGTCGAGACGGATCGCGAGATACCGTCGATGCTTGGCGACATCGTCAATCCGATCATCGAAGAGCGCAAGCATCAGCAGCTTCATAGTCATGCTGAGGCTTTGAGGATGTTTCTCAACTTTGCCCACGGCAGTGCGCTGTTAGGGCATAATGCCGATTACGACTATCATATCATGCAGTGCAATGTGGCGCGCTATCTGCCAGGAGTCAGCTGGGTGGAGCGGCAGCCCGTCTGCTTCGACTCTCTGCGGCTCATCCGTTTGTTGCGTCCCGATCTGAAAGCATTCAAGTTGAAACTGCTTTTGCAGGAGCTTCATCTTGAGGGACAGAACTCCCATCTTGCCGACGACGATGTCTTTGCTACCGTGTCGTTGGTCAATTACTGTTATGAGAAAGCTCAGGAGGTGGTGCCACAGCAGCAGGAATTCCTGGCGCGTAAGGGCGTTGCTGCACAGATTAAGCTCTTGCGCGACCACTATGCGTCGTTCTATACAGAAGCTCTGCAACGACTCTACCAGCGTCGGCAGCCCACTGAAGACCCTGCTTTGGTGGCTGAGCTTCAGCTTTTCAGTGATTATACAGTGAAGAAAGGATGGATGAAACAAGTGAAAAAACTGCCCGTCATCCTTCGTTTCCTTGCCTATGACATCATTGATGTGGAGAAGGAACACTCGCTCAAGGAGCAGTTGGATAGCCATGTCATGGAACTCAACACCTTCAAGGAAGCCGATCTCTGCGGTTCTACGACGATAGAGGATCGTGTCTTTGTCTCTACCATCCACAAGGCCAAAGGTTTGGAGTTTGATAATGTTATTGTCTTTGATGTCGTTGATGGCCGCATCCCCAACTATTACAATGGTGACAACCAACAGCTCAATGACGAGGATGCCCGCAAGCTCTATGTTGCCATGTCGCGTGCCAAGCGCCGTCTGTTCATCGCTTACAGCAAGGCAAAACTGACGGCTTATGGCATCAAACAACAACGTCTCTCCCGCTTCCTCGACAGTGTGAAGGAGATGATGGGGTGATAAATCTTCCACAGACTGTGGAAGGTTTTCCACTCTTATTTTACACGTCTTTTCTCCTTAGGTTTTGTTTTGCATCCTTCTTGTAGGCCTGACCTCTAGGGATCAAATAGAGAAAACGTACTACTCCGTCTTTGATCTCCACATGGAAGTTGAAGAATGCACGGTAATTGCCGACGTGGATACGATAGATGTAATCATAGTCTTGCATCTTGATACAATCCGTGATGTCTGTTAAATTCCGTGCGTTCTTTACTTCTAAGATGACATTACGAACACTTTCGAGACGTTTACCCGAAAGTTTGCGGACTGTGCGCTCAAAGTCTTTAGAATAACTCTACGATCATACTCCAAGCCAGTTTTCAAAGTCTGCTTTTTCTTTGTCGTTTAGAAAGACATGTCCGTCAGGCCGATTTTTCGATAGCCATGCATAAGCCTTGCTGTCATCATACTCTTCTGCCACATGGTCGAGAAGATCTTCTATAAGCCGCTTGAGGTTGGTCCCTTTATTCGCTGCCATTACGGAGAGAGAACGGAAAGTGTTCCCTTTCAAGTCTATGACTTTTCTTTTTGAGGGTATTGTTGCTGTTTCCATGACTTTTATGTTTTGTTTCTGCAAATATATATAATATATACGATATATACAAGCAAAAGACGTTTTTTCTTTCCTTACATCATCTTTCTTCTGATCCACTGCTCAAAGACGGGGTCGGTGATGGTGATGCCAGTCTGTGGCGAAGAGTCGATGAGGTCGGCATTGATGAGGGCTGTCTTCAGTCGAGGGATGTTGGAATAGCTGCCGAGATGATATTGTTGACGAATGTCCTCCAACGTAAAGTCCTTGTTGACGCCTGAGGCAACGGCGCGCAGAAAGTTCATCTGATACTCCGTCAGTGGTTCCACGGCTTGGATAAACAGCACGTCGTTGATAGCCAATAGGTCGTTGAAGCCGCTGGCAATCTGCTCGTCGGTGATGACACTGCCCTCCTTGGCTTGAGAGTAGATGATCCAAGCCAACTGCTGCACATAGGCCGAATAGCAGTCCACCAGCGTGGCAATGCGTGCCGCTTGGTTTTTACTGATCGTGCGGTGGCCGTCGGCAAAGTGCTGGCAAATATAGTCCGCCCAGTCATCTACACTGATTTTCTTCAAGGCGATGAGGTCGCCGAACTGATAGAAAGGCATGCTCTTGTTGAGGAAGATGCTACCCATGAGATGGTGCTTGCTGCCGAAGAGGCAGTACGACACCTGTTGCTGGTGCTGCCATACGCCACGCATTCGTGCCTGGATCTGTGTAGAGTCAGACAACTCACCGACCTGCTGAAATTCGTCGATGCACACCAGCAAGCGCTTACCCTTTCTCTCCGCTATCTTCTCAGGCAGACTTAGGATCTCTTCCGGGGTATGCGTCTTCGGCGTGATGCCCAATGAAACGCTGTATTCAGAGTAAGGGTCGGGAGAGATGGATATTTTCGGTGACAGCCGATAGATAAAGTCTTTGGCCTCTTCCAGCCATAGCTGACGTTGGTTGGCCGTCTGCTGAAGAATGGCGGAGGCCAGCTTGTTATAGATTTCATATTCACTCTTGCAGCCAAAGATATCTACGTAGACCACTAAAATCTGTTCTCTGTCCACCTGTTGTAGGGTATGTTTTACCAACGACGTCTTGCCCAAGCGACGGGGCGACATCAGTATGACGTTGATACCGCCTTGGAAGTCAGCCAACAGTCTGTGCGTCTCTTCTTCGCGTCCCGTGAAATTATATCCGCTGACGGGTACACCGTAAACAAAGCTCTTCTTTTCCATCTCTTTCCATTTTAGTGGGTTGCTGATGCAAAGATACGAATAAAAAACGAGTCACACAAGTTTGTGTCACACAATGTTGTGTGACACAAGTCTGTGTGACTGCGATGATCAGTTAATGGCGTAAGTATGGAGAATAAGCATTATTGCGGTGAACCGTCATCCGGCAACTCTTTTGCTTCAGCATCCTCAACGGGCGGCAGGTAGTCGCTCGCCTTTGCACTGGAGATGATAGAGTGACCGAGTTGCGACTCCAGTTTCTCCCTCGCCACCTTCGCCACGCTTCCACCATCCTTCGCCACGCCTTTCTGTTGGCTGTAGCCTTGGGGATCGCGTTGCTTGGAGAGCTCGGTAGCTGAAGCCTCTGCAAGAATATTGAAGGCCATCTCAAGATTCGTCATGTTGTCGCGGAGGTTTTCTTTCTTCAAGCCTTTGTGCTGCTTGTACTGTTTCGTGGTCATGCCACTCCACTCCTTGGTGATGATATCTGTGAGGGATGCGTATTCCAGTCCTTCCTTTACGCCCGTACGTTTCCATTCGTCAGTAAGTTCCTTGCGCACCTCTATCGACTTGATGCGTTGGTTGATCCAGTTGTCGGAGTAGCCAAGACGCTTGTAGTCAGCAATGGCCTGCTGGATGTCAAGTTCCGGATCCTGCATCTGGTCGACGCGCGTACTTGCCACCTGCGCCATCCACTGCTTGAAAGGCTCAGCCTTAGGAGAAGGGATAGACTGGATGAGGCGGAACGTTCCCTTCGTGTCAGCCGCCATCTGCTTACGCTTTTTTCCATCCGCACCTTTCATTTGAACTAGGGTACAAATTGTACCCCAGTTGGAATCAAGTTGTGGATCACGCTTTCGCATCTTCTTGATATACTGTTTCGGGTCTGCACTGTCAGTGAGAACCTCTACTACGTCCACGATAGAGAAGTACCACTTCTCTTCCTTGTCGTCCCATACGGTGCGAATGTTCTTCTCACCAAACAGTTTGATCATTTGTTTCCTTGTCATAGCTTAGCCATTTAATTGTTCTTTCGCGTTCTGTGTGACTTCTCCCGTTATAAAGTCTTCTTACTTCGTAGCCTTGATGAAATAGGTGATCAGACAGATGTAAGCCACCAGTGAGCAGACCTCAGAGAGCGGGTTGGTCCACCAAGTGTCGGCAATGGAGCACTCGATGCCGCCGAACTTCATCAGTGCGCTCACCACGCCCATGAGCGCGCCGCCGGCGATGAAACCGCTGGCGATGAGCGTACCTTTCTCGCCACGTGCCTTGTTCACGGCTGCATCCTTCGAGCGAGTGGTGACAAACCAGTTGATGGCTCCTCCCACGACGAGCGGAACGTTGAGCTCCAAAGGGATGAACATGCCCAGAGCCACGGCGAGAGCTGGAATATGAAGACGGTCGAGGACGATGGCGATGACCGCTCCGATGCCGTAGAGTATCCAAGGAGCACCGACACCATTCATCAGCGGGTCGATGACGGCAGCCATGGCGTTGGCCTGCGGTGCGGCGAGCTTGCCACTGGCAAAACCGTAGGTCTTGTTGAGCACGATCATCACGCCCACCACCGTAGCGGCGCTGACAAGGGTGCCGAGAAATTTCCAAGTCTCCTGCTTGCTGGGCGTTGTGCCCAACCAGTAACCGATCTTCAGGTCAGTGATGAAGCTGCCGGCCATGCTCAGTGCCGTGCAGACCACACCACCCATGACGAGTGCAGCGAGCATGCCACCGGGACCACGCAGTCCCACGGCCACCATCACCACGCTGGCCAGGATCAGCGTCATCAGTGTCATGCCGCTCACCGGGTTACTGCCCACAATGGCGATAGCGTTGGCAGCCACCGTGGTGAAGAGGAAAGCGATGATGGCGACGAGCAGGATGCCCACGACGGCAAAGAGCAGATTGCCGTGCATCACGCCCAACCAGAAGAAGAGGAACGTGATGGCGATGACGGCGATGCTGCCAATAGCGATGATCTTGAACGAGATGTCGCGCTGCGTGCGCTTCACGGCCGCCGTGGTGTCGCCCTTGCCCTTCATCTCTTTGGCAGCGAGGCCAATGGCGCCTTTGATGATGCCCCAGCTCTTGACGATGCCGATGATGCCGGCCATGGCGATGCCGCCGATGCCGATGCTGCGGGCGTAAGCCTTGAAGATCTCCTCAGGACTCATGTTGCCTACTGTAGTCGTGATGGTCGGATCCCACATGTTCAGCACTTGGTCGTGGAAGGCGAGCGACATGCCCGGCACGATCAGCCACCACACGGCGAGAGAACCCAGGCAGATGTAGAGTGCATATTTCAGTCCGACGATATATCCCAAACCGAGCACGGCGGCCCCCGTGTTCACTTTGAAGACGAGCTTCGCCTTGTCAGCGAGTACCTGTCCCCAGCCGATGAAGCGGCTCGTGAAGTTCTCGTTCCACCAGCCAAAGCTGGCCACGATGAAGTCGTAGAGGCCGCCCACGATGCCGGCGATGAGCAATGGCTTGGCCTGACTGCCGCCCTTGGCACCACTGACCAGCACTTGTGTCGTAGCCGTAGCCTCCGGGAAGGGATACTTGCCGTGCATATCGCTGACAAAATATTTGCGGAAGGGAATGAGGAAAAGGATGCCCAGCACACCGCCCAACGCTGAGGCCAGGAACATGTGAAGGAACGATACCGTCATCTCCGGGTATTTGGCCTGGAGGATATAGATGGCGGGTAGGGTGAAGATAGCACCGGCCACCACAGCACCTGAGCAGGCACCGATGCTCTGGATGATCACGTTCTCACCGAGAGCCTTGCTGCGGTGCGTTGCCGTCGACACGCCCACGGCGATGATGGCGATAGGAATGGCAGCCTCGAAGACCTGGCCTACCTTCAAGCCTAAGTAAGCGGCTGCGGCTGAGAACACCACGGCCATGATCAGACCCCACGTCACAGACCACGCGTTGACCTCGGGATAGGCGCGGTCGGGGCGCATGATGGGCGTGTATTCCTCGCCCTCTTTCAATTCTCGAAATGCATTGTCGGGCAGTTGCACTGCCTCTTTTTCTTTTTCGTCCATGTGTATTGTTGATTGTTAGTTTTTATTTTGTCTTTGCTCTTGTGTATTTGATGTCCTTATAGAGTTCCTGCATGCCCTGCTTGCTCTCGGGCAGCAGATGGAGCTTCACGCCATGGATGTGCTGCGTGGAGCGGAATGCCTGCGGACTGGCGACTTTTTCGCTGTCGATCTCCAGCTTGGCCAGTCCCAGTCCCGGGATACGCACGCGGTCGCCGTCCTTGAGGTGTCGCACCAACGTGTCGGTGAACTCAGCCATCACCAAGTCTACGTCGGACTTCTTTGCCGAGCAGTTTCGCTCGATCTCGTCAGCGATCTCCTCGGGCGTGACAGTCTTGTAGTGCATAGCCACGGCCTTGTATTTGCCGTAGTTCTTGAGCGTAGGATGTGTCTCTTTGACAATCTTGTATTCCATAGATTCAATATTCGGTAAATTTGTTTTACGTTTATTTCTTTCTTCCGGGCTTCGTCATGTTGGCGAGCGCCTCTGTGTCTCAGCGAGTGAAAGCTTTTCTGATAGGCGATGTGCAACTTGTTGATTATCAATGCGCTATTAGTGTCTAAAAAATTCTCTAGAAAATTTTTCGTCAAAACGGTGCTTTTATCAGGTCATCTCACCTTTTTGAGCCAAAATTCTCTAGAGAATTTTTCGTCATCTCGGCGAGCTCATCTTTTCAAAGCGTTTTTCCACTCGTTTCGCAAAAGTAATCATAACGTTTGAGATATGCAAATTTTCAGACAGATAATTGGCTGACGACAGTTCGGATTGCGTAGAAAAACAAAAAAAGCCGGCTCTTTCCTTTGCGGGAAAGAGCCGGCTTAATGGTATAGGATTGGAAAGCTGGGTGTTGCCTCAGCCTTCTGCCTTAGTTTCTAAACTGCATGCCAGCGCCGTTGGCATCGACGATGATGGGCTTGTCGCGCTTTACTTCCTCTGCGAGAATCTTCTTCGAGAGGTCGTTGAGCACGTAGTCCTGGATGGCACGCTTCACAGGACGGGCACCAAACTCCGGATCGTAGCCGACCTTGGCAAGGTAGTCGATGGCAGCAGGCGTCCACTTCAACTCGAAGCCTTGCGGTTCGAGCATCTTCTTGACGCGGTTCATCTGCAACGTCACCACCTGTGCTATCTGAGTCTGCGTAAGCGGCAGGAACATGATGATGTCGTCGATACGGTTCAGGAACTCGGGGCGGATGGTCTTCTTGAGCATCTCCATCACGTTTTTCTTCGTGTCGTCAATGACCTCCTTACGGTTGCTGTCATTGAGATTCTCGAAGCGTTGCTGGATGTACTGGCTGCCGAGGTTCGACGTCATGATGATGATCGTGTTCTTGAAGTTGACCGTGCGGCCTTTGTTATCGGTCAGACGGCCATCATCGAGCACCTGCAACAGGATGTTGAAAACATCGGGATGAGCCTTTTCGATCTCATCGAAGAGCACCACGCTGTAGGGTTTCCGACGCACAGCCTCAGTCAGTTGACCACCCTCATCGTAACCGACGTACCCCGGAGGTGCACCGATGAGACGGGTGACGCTGAACTTTTCCTGATACTCACTCATATCGATTCGCGTCATCATATTCTCGTCGTTGAAGAGATACTCAGCCAAAGCCTTGGCGAGCTCAGTCTTACCCGTACCGGTCGTACCGAGGAAGATGAACGATGCGATCGGGCGTTTCGGATCTTGCAGTCCGGCACGGCTGCGGCGCACAGCGTCGGCGACAGCCTGGATGGCTTCGTCCTGACCGACGACACGCTTGTGGAGTTCCTCCTCGAGATGGAGCAGTTTCTCACGCTCGCTCTGCATCATTCGTGTCACGGGTATGCCTGTCCAGCGGCTCACCACCTCGGCGATGTCGTCGGCAGTAACCTCCTCGCGCACCATGGCCTCACCGCCCTGGGTCGACTTGAGTTGCTCTTGGATCTTCTTGATATCGTCCTGCAACTCCTTCAGCTTGCCGTAGCGGATCTCAGCCACTTTGCCGTAGTCGCCCTCGCGCTCGGCTTTGTCGGCCTCGAACTTCAGGTTCTCGATCTCCTGCTTGTCTTGCTGGATCTTATTGACGAGCCCTTTTTCGGCTTCCCATTTAGCCCGGAACTGGTGCTCTTTCTCCTTCAGCTCGGCAATCTCCTTGTCGAGTTGCTGGATCTTGTCGGTATCGTTTTCGCGCTTGATGGCCTCGCGCTCAATTTCGAGTTGCTTCAAGTGACGGGTGATCTCGTCGAGCTCTTCCGGCACCGAGTCGCGTTCCATACGCAGTTTGGCGGCGGCCTCATCCATCAGGTCGATGGCCTTGTCGGGGAGGAAACGGTCGGAGATATAGCGCTCCGAGAGTTTCACGGCTGCGATGCAGGCATCGTCGGTGATACGAACCTTGTGGTGGTTCTCATAGCGCTCCTTCAATCCACGCAGGATAGAGATGGCGTCGACCTCGTCAGGCTCGTTGACCATGACGGTCTGGAAGCGGCGCTCCAGTGCCTTGTCCTTCTCGAAGTACTTCTGATACTCGTTGAGGGTGGTGGCACCAATGGCACGCAGCTCACCACGGGCCAGTGCTGGCTTGAGGATGTTGGCGGCATCCATGGCACCCTCGCCACCGCCGGCACCCACCAAAGTGTGGATCTCGTCGATGAAGAGAATGATGTTGCCCTGAGCGTTGGTCACCTCTTTGATGACGCTCTTGAGTCGTTCCTCAAACTCACCTTTGTACTTGGCACCGGCGACGAGGGCACCCATGTCGAGCGAGTAGAGCTGTTTGTTCTTCAGATTTTCGGGAACATCGCCGCGCACGATACGTTCGGCAAGTCCCTCGACGATAGCCGTCTTACCGGTACCAGGTTCACCGATCAGAATAGGATTGTTCTTGGTACGGCGAGAAAGAATCTGCAGCACACGGCGAATCTCCTCGTCACGTCCGATGACCGGGTCGAGTTTGCCCTGACGGGCGGCGTCGATAAGGTTGCGGGCGTATTTCGAGAGCGCCTGATAGTTCTCGTCACCACTGGCGCTTTGCACTTTCTGACCCTGGCGCAATTCGTCGATGGCCTTCTTCATCTCCTGCTCTGTACAGCCCGCATCCTTGAGAATGCGGCTCACTGTGGTGTTTACCTCCAGTAAAGCCAAGAGGATGGGCTCCACGCTGACGAACTCGTCGCCCATCTTCTGCGAGTCTGCGATGGCACGCTCCAGCACTTTGTTAGTGTCGTTGGAGAAATAGGGTTGTCCACCTTCCACGCGTGGGAGATGCTTCAACTCCTGTTGTACGAGTTTCTCAATCTGCATGGCGTTGACACCTAACTTCTGAAAGATGAAGTTGGTGACATCGCGGCTTTTCACCAGGATGCCTTGCAGCAAGTGCACCGGTTCGATGGCCTGCTGTCCAGCCTGCTGAGCTGTGTTGACAGCTTCCTGCACGGCCTCCTGCGCCTTGATAGTAAATTTGTCAAATGTCATGTTGTTACTCCTTTCTTATTTGTTATTTTATTTTCTAACACGACATTCTCAAATGATGTGCCCCGTAAGTCTAATGCGCCAGAATGGCATCTCTGCATTGTTCCATCAGCCATTTTGGCGTGCTGGTAGCTCCACAGATGCCTACGGTTTCAGCGTTGTCAAACCATTTGAAGTCGATCTCCTCGGGACTCTCGACCTGATGGCTGTTGGCGTTGACGGTGAGGCACTCGTTGAAGAGTACCTTGCCGTTGCTGCTCTTGCGGCCGCTGACGAAGAGGATGACATCGTGGTGCTTGGCAAACTCGGCGATGTTGGGCATGCGGTTGGCCACCTGACGGCAGATGGTGTCAAAGCTGCGGAAGGTCGCCGTGGGTGCGATGTGGCTCTGGATGTAGTCGATGATGCGGTGGAACTCGTCGAGACTTTTCGTCGTCTGCGAGTAGAGATAGATATTGCGGTTGAAGTCGAGATGCTTCACGTCGTCGAATTTCTCGATGACGATGGCGTGCTGGGCCGTCTGGCCTACGAGTCCGAGCACCTCAGCGTGTCCGTTCTTGCCGAAGATCACGATTTGGGCCGACGGGTCGTTGTCGTATTGCTTCTTGATGCGACGCTGGAGGGCGAGGACCACGGGGCATGTGGCATCGATGATCTCAATGTCGTTTTGCCGGGCGATCTCGTAGGTGGAGGGTGGCTCACCGTGGGCACGGAGCAGCACTTTGGCGTGGTGGAGTTGTTTGAGCTGTTCGTGATCAATGGTGACGAGGCCGTGGTTGTGGAGCCGCTCCACCTCCATGCCATTGTGAACAATGTCGCCGAGACAGTAGAGCGTCTTGCCTGCTGCCAGTTCTTCTTCCGCTTTGCGGATGGCAGTGGTCACGCCGAAGCAAAAGCCGCTGCCGGCATCTATTTCTATTTTGAGGTTCATAAGAGTTGCTTGTTTGCTGTTTTGATTATTCTACGTTGACGTTGAGAATGACTTTGGTCTGATTGGGATCGTTGGTGATCATCAGAATACGGGGCTTGGAACGGGCTTTGCGTAACTGCTTGGCATAGGCCGTGACCTTGAGTTTAGCTGTCTTGCCAGGCTCAATCTGAGTTTTGTTTAGCGACACCTCGAGACCTGTGGTGAACATCTGGAGGGAGCGCACCTTGAGGGTACTTTTTCCGGTATTGGTGATTTCAAGTACTCCTTTCTTCTTGTCTTTGCCGTCAAAGCGTCCAAGATCGATCTTCTCAGCACTGAGAATCATCTTTGGCGCATTGGCGCGCTGGGCATCGGTGAGGTGATCGAAGTCGGGGAGGATGACGGCCGAGACAGAGATTTCTTTCTCCGGCGCCACCTTGTCACCGGGGAACATGCCGAGATAGATGGACGACTGGGTGAGGCCAAAGTCGCGGATGGCCCGTGAGTCGAGCATCAGCGTCACCACACCGCTGTGCCCAGGTGCCAGTTGTGTCGGTGAGACGGAGGCTTTGAGGTAGCTGGGCAGGTGCATGACCACTGGCTGCAACGTCTGTTCTCCTTTATTAATAATGTGTATCTGCTGTACGGGCTTGTCCCCACGGTTCACGTCGTCGAACTCTACGTCGTTGTGGTCGAGGCGCAGGTCACCGATCTTGTAATCGTATTTTCCCACAAAGGTAGCCAACGATGGAACGACAACGCCGTGCAATGAGAGCACCATCATCGTGTCGGCGGCATTGCTCTCTATGCCTATCTGCTTGTCGAAATGTCCCATGGTCTGGGCGTCGTAGCGTACGGTGATCTGGAAGTTCTTGCCTGCGGCGATGGCTGTCGACGGCCAGTCGACGGTCGTGCAGCCGCAACTGGTGCGCACGTCTTTGATGGTCAGCGGCTGGTTGCCGCTGTTGCGCATCTCGTAGACGGCGGTCACGGGATGGCCGAAGAGCACCTGACCACAGTCGATGTCGGCGCTCTCTGTGGAAAGGCGTTGGGCAGAGAGAGGAAGAGGGAGGAAAAGGGTGGGGAGGAGGAGAGCTTTACCCAAGAGCCTCACCCCCAGCCCCTCTCTATAGAAGGGAGAGAGCCTCTCCCCCAACCCCTCTCTATAGAAGGGAGAGAGCCTCACCCCCAACCCCTCTCCAAAGGAGAGGGGAGTGATATGCTGGATAAACAATTTCTTAGCGTTCATGCTTTGTTTCTTCTTTATATAGTTTTTTATAGAGTCTATAGCTTTCTTTAGAGTCTATAGTTTCTATAGAGTCTATAGCTTTCTATAGTTTCTATAGAGTCTATAGCTTCCTATAGCTTCTATAGTTTCTATAGTTTTTATCGCCTCTATGGCTTCTAAAGCCTCTATTGTGTCTTGTTTATTGCTCACAGACGATCTTCTGTGCTTTGTCGCGGGCGCTGAAGGCCGGACTGTAGGCGCACTGCACGGTGCAGGTGCCTGTCGTGTAAGAGCCGGCGCGGTCGACATAGTACTCGGTCTCGATGACGTGCTTGCCCTTGGAGAGTGTGTTGAAATAATAGTTCGTCACATTGTCTTGCGGGGCCAGATAGTAGCCACCATAGTAGCCGCTGAGCTGACGGACCGGTTGGAAGCAGGCTGCACGCTTGTCTTGGACAGCCACGAAGTCGTAGTCACGGTCAGCAACAATCGTGATGCGCACGCGCACCTTGTCGCCCACCTTCAGCGTCTTGCCGTCGTGGAGGATCTCACGCTTGACGGTCATGCCGCTGCCCGAGGCTTCCGTCTCAGTGGCAGTCTGCCAGTATTGGGCATAGAGTGCGCCCCAGGAAGTGCCGGCGACTGGCTTGTCGATGGTCAGCGTCTTGTTGTTGGCTGCTTTGTCAATGGTGGTTTTGACATATCCGAGTCCGGCTGTAGCCTTAGGCATCGTCATCGCCTGACCGTCGACAGAGAAAGTTGTTTTTTGCGTCTGCGGAGCAAGGAGCGACAATTGTGCTTTGCCCTTGTCGTTGGTAAGGAAGGCATAGACGGCATCGACGGTGTTGAGAGGTGTCGACCACCCCGTGGTGCGTTTCTCCTGCAAGAGCCAGCGCTGCATCTCTTCGATGGTTGTAGCGTCAGAGGGCTGCAGGCGTTTCAGGGCTTCGATGGCTGCTACCTGTGTGGGGATGCGGTAGTCGCACCAACTGTAGAGAGCCTGCGGCGTGTCGAAGTAGCGCCCCATCTCCTCTTTATAGACAGTGTATTCCTTCAGACTTTGGAGATAGTCCTTAGCCCGCTGGCTCTGACCATACTGACTGAGGATGACTGCTGCACCGGCCTTACCGTAGATGGTCAGTGCTGTCGGCATTTTCTGCAACAGACCTACGAGATAGCTCATGTCGGCTGTGCGGGGACGGTTGGCCAGGGCACAGGTATAGAGATAGTGACAAGCCGTCTCGCTCGGAGCAAGATGCTTTGCTCCTTTCTTCTCGGCTTTTTTCAGTTCGGCAACTTCTTCGGCGATGTACTTGTCGAGGAAGGGGAAGGATCGCTTGACCATGTCGTTCACCTCCTTTGAGGCACCGGTCATGGTGTTGAGACGGGTAAGCGTTTCGGCAATGCTCATAGTCATGTAGGCGCTGCCCGGCATGCCCGGCCACCAGGCAAACGAGCCGTCGGAGAGCTGCAGCTTGCGGAGCTGGTCGGTGAAGTTGCTGAGACGGTAATCAATCTGCGTGCTGTCGAGATAGTTGACGAGCTGTAGCTTCTGTGCGGTCTCGCTTTCAGCGTCAGCGACCCAAGGCGTCTCGGAGAGTGCAAGACTCTTGAGCTCCTCGTTGGTTTGCAGGCTGCTGGTGAGCGAAGTCTCCTTGCCGGCTTCCTGTTGCCAGAGCTTCAGTGTCTTGCCGATGGCTGGATCGGCGTTGACAATGCTGCGTGCGATGGTGTTGGCGTAGAGGGCAGCGGCCAGAGAGAGTGCGTCGCGGCTGTTGGGATTAGCTACGGTGGGCAGTGTCTGAACCATCAGCCAGGCGGGATTATTGGTGTATTCGATCGTCAGCTTGCTGTCTTTGGCCTTCTTGGGGAAGAGCTGGCTGAGGTCGAAGATTGTGTTGCCGGATCCGCTGAGTGTGAATGGGCGGGTGTTGCTGACGTATTCCTGGCTTGGCATGACGGCCATGTAGTGCTGTTCGCCGTCGCTGAAGCCCTTGCCGTCTGCCAAGATGCGGGCGATGACCAGACCTTCGTGGCGGGCATCGGCGGGCAGTTGGTTGCCGGCAATGTCAAAGGTTACGGGTACCGTCTTTCCGGCTTCTACCGTAAACGGCTTCTCCCACTCGGCGAGCACACGCTCGGTTTCAGCGTCGAGCAGTTGCAGATGGGCACGTCCACTGACATTGCGGTTGCTGGTGTTGACGATGAGTGCTGTGGCTTGCGCCTTGTCATCGGTGCGGATGAAACGCGGCAGGTTGGGCTGTACCATCACTGTCTTCTGGGCTACAACATCGTCGTTGCGCAGGCCATAGTTCATCTCCTTGTCGTGTGCCAAAGCCAGGAAGTGCCAGGTGGTGACGCTTTCAGGCAGGGTGAACGTCAAACTCACGTTGCCATTGGCATCGGTCATGAGGTTGGGGAAGAAGAAGGCGGTCTCGTTGAGGTTGTCGCGCAGCGTGGCAGGCGTGCCGACTTTTGAAGTCTCGGCATTCTCTACGTTTGCAGCTTTTGGTGCGTAGCCAACGACAACATCATGGCCTGCCGCATCCTTATATGCGATGTCACTGCCTGCAAAGTTGGCGGCACGGGACTGTTGCATCGTCATCATCTTGGTTCCGCGAACACGGACTGGACCGGAGGCCATCAGCACTTCACTCACAGCAATGAAGGGATTGAAGACGCCTTCCATAGCGGGATCGAAGTGACTGAAGCTGAGGTCGCGCACATTATAGGCACGATAGTTCTGATAGCCATAGAGTCCGATGGCTGGCCAGCGTGTAGTGTTCCACTGAGCCGACAACATACTGGATGCAAAGTCGAGGGAGAAGTTCCAGTTGTGGGGATAGATGGCATCGAGGCTCTTGTCGTACATGGCGGCCAGCAGTTGTGCCTTTGCGGGCTTAGCCTTGGCGTTGGTCACCTGCAGCGTCCACGTCTCCTTCTGTCCGGGTACGAGCTTGTCGCGGAAAGTCTTCCACGTCAGATGGAGCTGTTTGTCGGGTTGGGGGCGGGAGAGGACATCGTAGTGGGTGTAGCATTTGCCGTCCTTGACCCAAGCCAGAGCCAGTGTGAGTGCGTCGCCGTACTCGGGTTTATACTGGATCTTTTCGGTTTTCACTTCATTGTTGAGTGTTCCTTGTCCTTGCTTGATGATCTTGTCGGAGGCAAAGACCGTGTAGAAGACGTGCACATCTTTGTCGGAAGAACCTACTTGAAGGTAGATGGGTTTGCCTTCGGTGAATTGGTGGGAGGAGAGATAGTACCAGTCGTGTGTGGTTGTGGCCGGATGACGGTCGGAATAGGTAAACACCACAATGTCGCTCCGCAGCGTGTCGCCTTGGCAGATAGCCTCAAGATGATGTTCACCGGGAGCGAGTTTCCTATATATATAAATAGGTGTGTCTGTCGGCACTGTTGCCCATGCTCCATTGTTAAAGCGGTAGCTGACGCTGGCCTTGATGCTCTCACCGCTCATGTTTTTGCAGGAGAACAGGAAAGTCTTCAGGCTGTCGCGCAGACTTTGTTTGGGCAGTGTGGAGGAGAGAATGGCAGTGCGGTTGGTCAGCGGCATCGTCGTTGTGGCCTCCTGTGTCTCGCCGGAGAGGCTGGTGACTTTCGTTTCGGCAGTGATGCGATAGCCGAACCGCTGGTTGAGGTCGATGTTGTCGGGGTAGGTCATTGGCAGTTTCACGGTAAAGGAACCGTCGTCGGCAGTAACGGTGGAGTCGGTCAGCAGTGCCGTCTCACCGCCTACGGTGCGATACCACCACAGCATGGGACTGCGACGAACCGTGTAGATCACCTTGCCACCCTGTACGGGTACGCCGGAATAGGTCTTCGCCACACCACGCACGCGCAGCGTGTCACCGGCTTGGTAGGTCTGAGTGTATTTGTCGAAGTCGATTTGGAAGGTAGGTCGCTTGTACTGTTCTACATGTACGGAAGCGTAGCCCGTCGACGAGTTGTCGCTGCTGGCCATTAAGGAGAACGTTCCGGTGAGGCTATGCTGCGGCAGGGTGAAGTCAGCCGATGCCGTACCGAAGTCGTCGGTAGTGACGGTTTGTCGGCTCACCTCCTTGCCGTTGGCATCGCGCAGCGTCAGCGTGATGGTCTTGCTACCGGCAACAGCAGATTGCATCGTGCTGTCGTTGACATTGTAGGCAATGGCTGTGGCGTGCAGCGTCTGGCCGGGACGATAGAGCGAGCGATCGGTGAAGAGGCTGATGTTGTGATGCTCACGCTTGTTGTTCCAGTAGTAGAAGTTGTCGTAAACGTTTTGGATGGGCAGTGCCTTGTCGTCGTTGGTGTAGGCCACGAAGTAGTTGGGGCGCTTGTCACCATAGTGCAGGACGGTTTCTCCATTGCGGTCAGTGGTGAGCGTTTGCAGTGTCTTCTGTGTGTTGCCGTCGTAGTTGAAGAAGCGCAGGTGCGCTCCGGCTATAGGTTTGCCGGTGGTGGCGTTGACAGTGACAAAACGGATGGCCTTGCCGGGCTGAGGCTGATGGAGTACGCTAAGGTCGCTTACGCGCAGCAGGGTGCGCTGAGGATCAATGCTGGCGTTGCTAGTGGTCGTCTCAATCAGATAGACACCAACGGGCAGGGCCTTGAGACGAATGGAGTCGGTGCTCTCTTTCCATGCAGGCTGGCCGTAATATTGGCGCGTGACGGACTGGATCTCGCCGGGGAAGATCAGTTTGGCAATGCGCTCATAATCGCGTTTGCTGTTAGGGTTCAGTTTGGTGTCACCGTTGAGATTCAACCGATAGACCTTCAGCGTGAGCGTGTTGATGTTTCTGATGGAGTTGATGCGCACGAGCCGCTCTTGGTTGGGCAGCAACACGCCGTCGCCGGCGTTGATGCTGAACGAGGGAGCCTGCAGTTCTTCAAGGGCGTTGCGCAAAACGTTCATGCGCTGCCAGTCGCCCCAGCGGCTGAGGGCGTAGTTGATGAAGTTGACGCGGTGCTCGGCTGTGACGTCGCTGGTTTGGCTCATCGCATTGTATCGGGCGATGGCGATCTCACCGCATTCGCGCAGATCCTGATATGCGTTCATCAGCGAGTCGAGGCATTGTACGCACTTCGACTTACGCAGGGCACAGTCGGTCTGCTGGCCTTTGGCCTGTTGCATCCACAACGCAGTCAGACAGGCAGCCGGTCGGTTGCCCTGCTTAGAATAGTAGTTGTGAAGCGTCTTATAGTCTTTTGCTTCGAGCCCGATGACGTGGAGCAGGTCATCGTAGAAGATTTTGCTGTCAATGCCTTCTACGATGGCGGGTTCATAATCCTCGTATTTGTGTTTAGCCAACAGGTCGGGATTGGCCATAGCCCGGTCAAACCACAACTTTTCCTTAGCCTGGTTGTCCTTGTCGTAACTGTCCTGGTAGGCTTTGCCGAGTGCGGCGGCGTAGACAGCGCGGAGCGTTGGGTCGGTCAGACGGGTGTAGTCCGTCTCCAACCGTTGCCGCATCACGTCGATCGAATCGGGCGCGACACGGCCTTGCGTCTCCACTTCCTGCCATTTGGCTTTCAGTAGTTGTCCGTAAGCTTTCTCTTGTCGGGCTTTTCTGACGATCTGATCCAAACATTGCAGTTCAGTCTTTGGCAAGTCCTTCTGTCGGGCAGTGGTGACCTGCTTCCACAGACTTGTGAAACTGTCGGCATACATGCTCGCCGACAAAGCCAAGGCGGCTAAAACACATACTATCTTTTTCATATTGAAGAATTTACGCTTGATATAAATGCAAAGATAGATATATTTTTTGGATTAGCCCTCATCTGCTAACTTTAATTAGTAGCTTTTACAATAGAGTATAGTGGGGAAGGGGGGCTAATGAGTAATTACCCATGTAGACAAAACTGTAAAAGGACCGAATAACTGTGTGGATTGCCTTTTTGAAGACTATTTTTTCCAATGCAACAAGAAGGGATAGAGTATAGAAACAAAAAAGAACCTGCCCTCACGGGTGGGTTCTTAAAAAAACAGTAATTAACTCAAAATTTATAATCTATTGACTTGCTTCTGTCCCTAATCTAATTTTATATTTTCATCAGACGGACGAACTATACCTTTTTACTAAGGTGTCTGTTCGGCTATTTCTGATTTCGGTTGCAAAGATAAGAAAAAGTTTCGTTTCTGCAAATAAACTTCAGTAAAAAGTGATATTTCCTCAGTAAAAAGGCTACGATTAGTCTTTCTTTGTATCATTGCAGTCTCTTCCTTATGTTATACCGGTGCCTTTTTTGTTGTCCAGGGAAGTGCTAAAACCTAAACATGGAGTTGACGCAGTATCAAGCTGGTAAATGAGCGAGGTATTGTTCGTAGAGCCACTGATTCTGCTCTGCTATCGTCATGTTGCCGTTGTCCAGTTCCACGGCATCATCGGCTTTTTTCAGTGGAGATACTTCGCGGTGCGTGTCGATATAGTCTCTCTCCTGCACATTCTTCAGAATGTCGTCAAAGTCAGCGGGCATCCCTTTGGCTTTCAACTCATCGTAGCGGCGCTGCGCGCGAACCTGTGCTGAAGCGGTCACGAAGATCTTCAGTTCGGCATCGGGAAAGACTGTCGTACCGATGTCGCGGCCGTCCATGACGATGCCTTTCTCTTTGCCCATAGTCTGTTGCTGTGCTACCAGTGCTTCTCGGACGAAAGGAATGGCGGCGATGGGGCTTACATGCTGGCTGACCTCCATGCCTCTGATCTCTTTCTCCACGCATTCGTCGTTCAAGATAGTGCGGGGATTACCTGTTGCCGGATCCAGTTGGAAACGAATATGGATGTCGGGCATCAGCGCTTTGAGCTCTTTTTCTTTCACAGAGCCATCGACGTTGAACAACTGATGGCGCAGGGCGAAGAGTGTGACGGCACGGTACATGGCACCCGTGTCAATATAGACATAACCGAGTTTCTTGGCCAATGCTTTGGCCATCGTGCTTTTTCCGCAAGAGGAAAATCCATCTATTGCGATTGTAATCTTTTTCATGATATGAATGATTGAGCTGTTGTTCGTTTTTAAAGTTTGCTATATATAATAAGGAGTAGGGAACTCGATTACAGTGAAAAGGCAGCACTGCAGATCAGACTGGAACTGGAGACATGGTATTTGCCATAGCTGACTCCAATCTTCAGTCTGTTGAGGTCGATACCGCCGCCGAGCGAGAGTCCTGCACCATGGCTGCTGTCCTTGTCGCCGTCGGTGATCTTCATCTCATCAGCACGACGGAAGTTATATCCCATGCCGAGCCAAAAGTTGTCGCCAAGCAGAATGTCGCCGCCAACGACGACATGGTTGAGGAATTTGTAATGCGGATGATTGAGATCCACCAGCGTCAATGAGAGCCGGAGAGGGATGCTTGAGAGTCCTTTGGTGACGCCCGCCTGTAGGTCAAAAGGCATCTTCTCATAGTTCTCGTCGTAGGCTTTGAGTTGCCCGCCAAGATTTTTGGCAGTAAGAGACACTGACAACTGATGGGTATCGTCGTAGTAGTTCAGTCCCAAGTCCACGCCGAAGCCGATGGAATTATAGTCGCCGATATAGGAAGTAATCAGTCTTGTAGTGATACCGCCGGCTATTTTGTCGGTCAGCATATAGGCCAGGGTACCGTTCACCGCTATGTCTCGTGCCGAGAAATCACCGGTCTGTATGTTGTTCTCATCGGTTTGCTTCATCTTGCCATAGTCGAGATATTGCGCACCGACGGCCCAAGTAGCTCTTTCCCCGCTTGCCCAGTTAAACGCGGCACTGGCGGCTTTGACCCCTTGCATGTAACTCATGTAGTTGAGCGCGATGGTTTTCGGTGTGGAAGAAGAAAGTAGAGCAGGATTGTTGAATGCCAGATTCTCGTCGTCTTCCACCAAACTCACATTGTCGCCTCCGATAGCTGCAGCGTGAGCCCCGACAGGCAGACGTAGAAAATTATACGCGGTCTCGCTTTCAGACTGTGCCCACGAAGAGGAGACGCAAAGAGCGAGAAGAATGGAGAAAGCGGCTTTTTTCATTTATTTACTCTAATTCTTTGGCAAAGATACGCTTTTTTTCGAGATTTGCAGTAAATTTGCAGTGTGAATCTTTGATGATAACGAAAAGACAGGTAGATTTATTATAAATCATGGAAACGAAGAAGAGCGACAAAGCTAATTTGGAGCAGCACCGGAGAGAGTACTTTCTCATGGGGCTGATCTTTGCGCTTGCCCTTTTGTTTACAGCTTTAGAATATACGACACGGCCGCAGAATGCTGCCGACGACAGCGATCTCTCTGACGATATGACCGAGGAGATGGACATGAAACCGGCCATGGATATGAAAGATATGATATCCGCTGCACCGGCACCGGCTTCAAAGTCTATCACTGACAACGTGAAGACGGTGGAGCATACGAGCAACAGTACGGATCAGATAGCACCCGTTACCAGCAAGCTGCTTATCGGTGACGGACAGGGTGTGGCCAAGGATGCCAATGTCACGGAGGCTTTGCCGCAGATCACCACCAACAAGGATTCGCTGGAGGAAAAGACACTTGAGCAGCTGCCGGAGTTCCCCGGTGGCATCGTGGAGTTTATGAAGTGGCTCACACGCAACCTGCATTATCCACCTTTAGCACGGCAGCAGAAGATAGAAGGCAAGGTGGTGGTGAGCTTCATCATCAATGCGGATGGATCGATCGCTTCACCGAAAGTGCAGAAGTCAGCGCATCCTATGCTTGACGCTGAGGCTTTGCGGGTCATCAAGATGATGCCGAAATGGAAGCCCGGCATTATGAATGGAAAGCCTTGTCGGACGATGTTTGCTATACCCGTGAACTTTGTTATTTGACAAGAACGTACAATGTAGCAGAAACAAAACCATTGTTTACGCAATTACGAATGATCAATTTATAGATGATGAATGAGGAAATATCAATGAAGTCAGCCTCTGAACTGTTGGGAGAGGTCAATGATTTTCTGGCCCGGTTGCCCTACGACCGTCAGCCATCCAGCCTTTATGAGCCTGTGAAGTATGTGTTGTCAATGGGCGGCAAACGTATGCGCCCCGTGCTGATGCTGTTGGCTTATAATCTGTACAAGGATGATCCCGAAAACATTCTCATGCAGGCTGTGGCTTTGGAGACTTATCACAACTATACACTTCTTCACGATGATCTGATGGACAATGCCGACTTACGCCGCGGACATGAGACTGTGCATAAGCGGTGGAATGCCAATCAGGCTATCCTTTCGGGTGACTCAATGCTTGTGCTCGCTTATCAGCGGATGGCAGAGTGCCCTGCAGACAAACTGCCGCAGGTGCTTGAACTCTTCACCACCACTGCTTTGGAGATTGGGGAAGGACAGCAATACGATATCGACTTTGAGACCCGTACAGATGTCAGCGAGGAGGAGTATCTCGAGATGATACGTCTGAAGACAAGTGTCTTGCTGGCCTGTGCCTTAAAGATGGGCGCACTGCTGGCAGGAGCTCCGCACGACGATGCTGAGCGACTCTATCAGTTTGGTGAGCTTATTGGTTTGGCTTTCCAGTTACAGGACGACTATCTTGATGTCTACGGTAATGAGAAAGTGTTTGGAAAAGCCATCGGCGGTGACATTGCCTGCAACAAGAAGACTTTCATGCTCATTAATGCTTACAATCATGCCAATGCTACGCAACGTGCAGAGTTGGACCGTTGGATCTCGTCAACAGACTTTGACAGGGATGAAAAGGTGAAGGCTGTGACGAGGCTCTATAATGAGATCGGAGTAGACAAACTCGCTCAGGAGAAGATTGCCTGTTGTTTTGAGCAGAGCAAAGGCTATCTCGATGCTGTAAAGGTAGACGAGGGCCGTAAGCAAGAGTTGCGTCAGTATGTCGAGCGACTGATGAACCGTAAGTTCTAAAATATCTTTTGATGATACCTTTTATAGATACCCATGCCCATCTCGACGGTGAGGAATTCGATGAAGATCTGCCGCAGGCGATACAGCGGGCAAAGGATGCCGGGGTAGGAGCCATTTTCCTCCCTGGCATCGACGAGTCGTCTATTGCCTCTGTAATGGCTGTCTGTCGTCAATATCCCGGCTATTGCTATCCGATGATAGGCTTGCAGCCAGAGGAGGTGCGCGATGACTGGGAGCGCGTGCTCGGTGTCATGCAGCAGGAATTGGAGTCAAGTCGTAACTCTCTGGCGGCTGACGCTCCGCTTCGCTACATTGCTGTGGGCGAGTGCGGACTGGACTTCTACTGGAGCCGTGAGTTCGAACAACAGCAACTCAAGGCTTTTGAGCGTCAGGTAGAGTGGTCGGTTCAATATCAGTTGCCGCTGATGATCCATTGCCGTAAGGCGCAGAATGAACTCCTCCACATCATGAAGCCTTACGAGAAAGAGCTTCCCGGTGGCGTCTTCCATTGTTTTACAGGCAATCAGAAAGAGGCAGAAGCCTATCTGCGCTTTGACCGCTTCTGCTTAGGCGTGGGTGGTGTGTCCACGTTCAAGAGTTCCCATCTGCGTGAGGATCTGCCCGCAGCAGTGCCGTTGAACCGTATTGTTCTGGAGACCGACAGCCCCTATATGGCTCCGGTACCGCATCGGGGCAAGAGAAACGAGAGTGCTTATGTGGCTGATGTCAGGCTGACGTTGGCACAAGCCTATGGTGTGTCGGCAGACGAAGTGGCTCAGGTGACCAATCAAAACGTTGAAAAGCTCTTTGGCGTACGTCCGTTGGCTGTATGCTGACGGCAAAATGACAGCATGGTGGCGGTTTGGAAGCGGACAAGCGTGTTTAAAATCTTAAAGAGTCTTAAAAGCTCTTGCGTTTCGTTTGCGGTTTGCGATAAAAGTAATACTTTTGCAGTCGCTATTGCAAAATGGCATTCAAACACGAAAGGGAAAGATGCTCGAGTGGTTGAAGAGGCACGCCTGGAAAGCGTGTAAACGTCTAAAGCGTTTCGGGGGTTCGAATCCCCCTCTTTCCGCAAAGCAAGAATGGATCACGGCTCTCGTTTGAGAGACGTGATTTATTTTTTAATTTTCTTTTTGCCCTTTTTCTTTGCCTTCTTTCGTTATCTTCCTCACGATTGCTTGATTTGTCTTTTTTGCAGTCAGAGTACCCTTTTTCGCAGTAAGTATTAAAAAAGTTTTTTCTTTCGTCTCTATATGCTTCAAAAGTAGTATCTTTGCACTTACATAGTAAATAGTTAGCATAGATAGACCAATACATTTAAAAAAGAGATGAATAGATTGATACAGCGTCTCATTATTCTCGTGTCATTTATTTCGTGCTGCAGCCTGGCGCAGGCTCAAAAGAAAGCAGCAGCTCAGGCTACACCGACAACGCAGCAGGAGAAGGTATCCACAGACAGTGCGTCATCCAACGCTGATGACGCGGATCTCGACAGTGCTACTGCCGAGAGCATGTTTGATCAGGCAGCGTCTTCCGACGGTGGCGACGATGCTTCCTCTGACAACGGCGGCTTCTACAAAGCCTTGAAAACAAAGTTCATAGAGGGCAATGCCGGCTTCATGTCATTGGTCGCTTTGGCCTTGGTACTTGGTTTGGCATTTTGTGTAGAGCGTGTCATCTATCTGAGCCTTTCTGAGATCAATGCCAAGAAACTCATGAAGGATGTCGATGACAAGCTGATGGACGGTGATGTAGAGGGCGCAAAGACGCTTTGCCGCAACACGCGTGGTCCTGTGGCTTCCATTTGCTACCAAGGGCTGGAACGCATCGATGAGCCGATCGAAGACATTGAGCGTTCGGTAGCCAGCTATGGTTCCGTGCAGAGTTCCAACTTGGAGAAAGGCTGCTCATGGATTACTTTGTTCATAGCCATGGCTCCTTCGCTCGGCTTCTTAGGTACTGTGATTGGTATGGTGATGGCTTTCGACCAGATACAGACAGCAGGCGACATCAGTCCGACGATCGTCGCTTCCGGTATGAAGGTGGCTCTGATCACTACAATCTTCGGTATTATCGTGGCCCTGATCCTCCAGATCTTCTACAACTATATCCTCTCAAAGATAGAGCATCTCACCGCGCAGATGGAGGAGAGTGCCATCTCTTTGTTGGACTCAGTAGTAAAATATAAGTTGAAGAAATGAAACGGTTGAATATTCATCAGCTTCGAAACTGGCCGGCGGAAAAGATTTCCTCGCGTGCACTCTACCTGCTTGTAGGCATTGCGATGGTTATCTTTGTGCTGTTCTGGCTTGTCGGCTACGATCGTCCGTTTGAGGATGATCCCAACTTCAACGCGCCTCTGTTCACCAATGCTTTGTTGTTGCTCATGGTTCTTTACCTGATGTTGGGTATCGGTTTCTCTGTATGGTCGGTGGTCAGTTTGCTGAAGAAGCGGGGCAAGACCGAGGCTGTGGAGAATGGAATCCCCGTGAAGAAGATCGGTTACTTGGTTGCTGGTAGTGTCGTAGTATTGCTGCTGCTGACCTTTGCTTTGGGCAGTACCGCACCGATGAAGATCAATGGTGCCACCTATGCAAGTGGATTTTGGCTCAGGACATCCGATATGTTCATTGTCACGTCATTGGTGATGATGCTCATTGCGGTAGCCGCAGTCATCTATGGTGCCACAAAATATAATCGAAAGTTATGATGAATTTCCATCATCGCAGGCGTAGTGTACCTCAGCTGAATACAACGTCGACGGCCGATATTTCGTTTATGCTGCTCATTTTCTTCCTCGTTACCACCAATATGGACGTGGACAAGGGCATCACGCGCCAGTTGCCGCCACAAGGACAACAGCAGAGAGAGCAGTCCTTTGTGGAGAAAAGCACGGTACTGGATTTGCAGATCACGGGCGGCAACCAGTTGCTTGTTGATGGTAAGCCCTTTGCGGTGGACCGTCTGCAGCAGCGCGTAGAGGCCTTCGTCACACGGCTTGGAAAGCGTCATCTCATCAAGGTAAGTGTGGATCCGCAGGCCAGCTACGACATTTATTTCCATATGCAGAACCAGCTCGTCGACGCTTATCGCAATTTGCGCGACCGCCGCGCTATGGCCCAGTTCGGTCGCCGCTACGCCGCATTGTCGCAAGATCAGCGCGACAAGGTGAAAGATGAAATCCCCCAGCGCATCGCTGAGCAGTATAATGGCAGCCAGGATGCGACGCAGCCAACACAGGAAGGAGGGCAGCCATGAGCATGTTTCGTCGTAGAGAACATACGGTTCCGGGACTCAACACGGCGTCGCTGCCAGACCTGATCTTCAGTGTGCTGTTCTTTTTTATGATAGTCACGCATATGCAGAAGGTGGCCGTGAAGGTGCAGTATCGCACACCGCAAGGTACTGAGTTGACGCGACTGACGAAGAAGACCGCTGTCACCTATATATATATAGGCAAGGCTGCGGGTACGATGGGACAGGCCACTCACGGTCGTACCATGATACAGTTGAACGACAAATTTGGTTCTCCTGCCGACGTGACGGACTATGTCTCACAAGAAAAGGACAGGATGTCACCGGAAGACCAGCAGCAGATGACCGTGTCGATCAAAGCCGACCGCCACACGCCCATGGGGATCATCACAGACGTAAAGCAAGCACTGCGTCAGGCGAAGGCTCTCAAGATCAGTTATTCGGCTACACCAGTAGAAAAAGGTGCGTCTAAGCATTAAAAGACTTCTGTTGTTGATGAACTTTTAAAGTAAAAGTGTCATTTGATAATATATTTGCTTGTAAAAGTTGTGTATATGAAGAAAAATATGTATCTTTGTACGCAAATTAATAGAAACAATGGCTAGACACAAATTAGATGCTTTAGACAGAAAGATTTTGCAGCTTATTTCGTCAGACGCGCGCATCGCCTTTTTGGAGGTTGCCCGCGCCTGCAATGTCAGTGGAGCTGCTATTCATCAACGTATTCAAAAACTGACTCAACTCGGAATCCTCAAGGGCTCTCAGTTTATCGTAGATCCTGAGAAGATCGGCTATGAGACTTGTGCTTATATTGGTCTTTATCTGAAAGATCCAACCACATTTGACGATGTGGTGGAGAAACTGAAAAGAATTCCTGAGGTCACCGAATGCAACATCACCACGGGTGGTTACGACATGTTCATCAAGCTGTATGCCCGCAACAACCATCATCTGATGAACATCATCCATGACAAGCTCCAACCATTGGGTTTGTCGCGCAGTGAGACCATCGTCAACTTCAACGCTGTCATCGACCGGCAATTGCCGATCCCCAATGATGATGAAGATGACGACGAGGACGATAATCCTGAGTCTGAGATCAACGACAATGTAGATTAATCCTGGGAGTTAGCAAGTCTCTCAAGGAGTAGGAAGGAGAAGCCAGAGTGCTTCTCCTTTTTTGTTATCTGCCATTTGTCCATGTCTATTTTCGGAAACCAGGCATCAGCCTCTTGGGGCTCCTGTTCGACGAGGGTAGCGTAGATTCTGTCGGCAAAAGGCAGTGCTTGACGATAGATGCTTTCCCCGCCGATGATAAAGATCTCCTGCTCCTTGGCTTCCCGCTTGAGTGCTTCTTCCAGAGAATCATAGAGCACGATGTCGTGACGATGTTGCTTCATGTTTTCAGTCTGTCGTGTGATGACCACGTTGCGACGGTGGGGCAGGGCACCGTTTGGCAGAGACTCGAAGGTCTTACGTCCCATGATGACCGTATGCCCAGTGGTGAGAGCCTTGAAGTGAGCCATATCCTCGGGCAGATGCCACGGCAGTCGGTTACGGAAGCCAATGGCCCGTTGGCGTGACATAGCCACAATGATACTGATTATAGCGCGATTTTGATTTTCCATTCTTTGGGATAGAGGTTGTTGGCACGTGAGCCTAAGTTTTTCACGAAGCCGAGTGGATGCCCCTGATAGGTGACGAGCACGTAGCCTTTAGGCATTTCTGCGGGCAGGGCAACAGCCTCTCGGTGAAGATATTGCAGTGCCTCGTGATAGCCTGCCTCCCATCTTGGGAAGGCCTCAGTGCTGAGAGCCGTAGAGAGAGCCAGGCTTTCGTCGGGCACCAGATCCTTGCCTTTTGCCGTGCCGATGGTGATGCCTGCGTGAAGAATATGCAGATACTTGGTGGCTTGGAGGTAGTATGCGTCCCACTGTTGCGGCATAGCTACCAACCGGTCTGCTACCCAGTGGAAGTTCACCGGCTCTTTCAGCCATTGCTGATAGGCGGTGGTGGGCTGCTGGTGGTCTTGTTTCCCTTTTTCCTTCTTCCTTTGTCTTGCTTCCCGCACTTTGTTTTCTTTCATCTCTTTTTTCTCTCCCCGTTTTCTGAGTGCGGCCATGAACAGGCCTTCGCCCATCGTATAGCCAGGGAGGAAACGGCAGACGGGATAGTCGCCGACCAGTGGTCCGGTGATGTTCCAGCCATCCTCGACGGGTACTTTCAATACGTCAGCCCCTAAGTTTTCCGCGATCCATGCGATGTTTTCCTCATCTTCCTTCGCGTTGTAGGTGCATGTGCTGTAGATGAGAATGCCGCCCGCGTTGAGGCAGGGCCATATCGTCTCGATGATCTCCCGTTGCAGGTCACGGCATTTCTCCACGTTTTGTGGACTCCAAAGTCTGACGGCGTCCTCATCTTTGCGGAACATGCCTTCACCCGAACAAGGCACATCTGCCAGAATCACGTCAAAGCGGAGTCCCGACCGGGCATAGTCTTTGGGGTAGTTATTGGTCACGATCACCTCGGGATGGCCGAACTTCTGCATGTTCTCTGACAGAATGTTTGCCCTGAGTTTGACGGGTTCGTTGCAGAAGAGCAGGCTTCCTTCGGGTAGTGCCGCTCTCACGGCTGTGGTCTTGCCTCCGGGAGCAGCACAGAGGTCAAGCATTTTCACGGGTTCCGTGACATACTCTCTGATGACGTGGTCGATGAACATCGACGAAGCCTCCTGCACATAGTAAGCACCGGCATGGAGAAGTGGGTCGAGAGTAAACACCGGACGACTCTCAAGATAGTGCCCTTCGTTGCACCAGGAGACCTTATCCGTCTGCTTGATTCTTTCTCCTTCGTGCCCTGGAAATGTCATGCTCTGCCGTTCTTCGTTGGTTGTCTTGAACGGGTTGAAGCGGATGCTGACCGGCGAAGGCGTGTCGAGTGCCTGGCACAGACGGGTGAAGCGTTCAGCTCCCATGAGCTGAAGGGTATAATCTTCAAAAGACTTAGGAAGTGTCATGTGATTGGAATGTTGAAGGTGGAAGAATGCTCAGCCAGTTAGATGGCAGGTTTGACGGGGAACAAATAGAACTGTCGGTCGCGGTCATAGTCCAGCATCCACTGGTCGACGATGATGCCGTCGTCGAGAGCCTGAATGGTCAGCGTATGCGTGCCGGAGGAGAGTCTCACGTAGTCGGTGCGGATGGCTTGCCCCCGGAGTACGTTTACCTTCCAGCGTTCCGACATGCCTTGTTCGCTCAGCGAATAAGTGAAAGTCGTGTCGCTGTCGAGCGTCACGCGATAGCGCAACTGTTCTTTCTTGCAGGGAAGCGTGGGTATTAAAGCCGTGCGCAGGGCAGCATTTCCCTCAGGGGCATAGAACTGAAACGAGATAGAAGCGCCCTTGGGCAGCAACACGGCCTTCATGGAATGCCCCAGCATTTCGATGGTACTGACATTCTTTGAGGCCGAAGTATAATCACAAGCGTTTCTGACGACACAGCCATCGTCGTCCATCGGAGCGTCGATGCCGTCATAGCCGTCGTATTTCTTCAGTTCGCTGGTCGTCAGATTGTCGATGAACGTGGGAGCAAGGAAGACCTGAAGACCACGGGGTGCCATGTTCATCAGTCCGTTCCACTTGCCGTTGGTCATCTTCTCATTGTAGTAGTTGGTCAGCCGAATGATGTCTTGGTAAGCCTTCCAACTTCTCACCGCCGACTCGAGTGCTTCGTCATCGTGATGAAAGCTCTCCTTTCGTCCGATGGTCCTTGCTTCCTGTGCCTGCAATTGCTTGGTGGCCATGTCGGCTGCGGCACAGACCGGATACTTCACGGCGGCGAAGAAGGCATCCTGCAACCGTGAAGGTATCGAAGCCTCGACCCGGTTGATGTCGGTCTCTATTTCCTGATAGTCGTTGAGAAACCGCTCCAACTCATTGCCAAACTGCTCGGCATTGAACTCAGAGACCTGCACCGGTAGCTCGTCCACGCCGTGCTCTTTATCGCTCAGTCCCGTTTGGTTCCATCCCATAAATTCCGGTCGGCGGAGTCCGCAGAGCCAATAGAACTTTGTCATCGGCTTGGCCAGTTGCTCACCGGCTTCTTGTCCGAACTGCTGGACGAGCCATTCTGTGAGGTGCTTTTTGAGCGCGTCAGGCCCCGTGGCGTTGATGTTCCATGCCATATCCATGAAGAGAGAGAGCGGATAGGCCGCCACTTTGGGGTCGTGGATGACGGCGATCCATTGCTGCCGGATGTCTTTGTCCCAGCAGTTGCGCAGCGATTGGTAGATCAGTCCCGGTTGTGTTGTGGCCAGCCAAAGGTAATCGTGAGGTGTACCTTGGTAGCTGAGATGATACAAGAGCTTGCCGTTGTTATGCCCATCCTGTAGTTCACTGGCGGGCATATTTTGCAGATAGCCATAGCCGTCGTCGGTGTAGACCTTTCCTTTTTGGTGGTTGATGATGTTGATATCAAAGGAGTCGGCCACTTCGTTGTCGCTCTTGACATGGCGATGCGCCCTTGATGACGTGGCTGTACCAGTGTATAAGGTGTTGGCACGCAACCGGAGCATGAGCTCAAAGAGCTGATGGTAATACCTCGGTCCCAATGCGTCCTGACGGAAATGCTTGTCGAGTTGTTGATGATCCCAGGCAAGTGTTGACCATTGCGTCCCCTGCAGGCTGATGCCGCGCTCGGCTACAGACGGACTCTGCATGGTCTCGTATCGGTCGCTGAGTGTCAGCCGGCTCTTATGTTCCGGTGTGACATCGCCCCACCAAATCCATGGTGAGACACCGGCGAGTCGTGACAGTTCGAGAATGCCGTAGGCTGTTCCACGCCCGTTGCTGCCCACGATGACGATTCGTTTTTGGCGCACGCCGAGCCAGAAGGCGTCTTCACGGGTGATGAAACTCATGAAGGGCACGCCAAGTTCTTTTAGCCGTTGCATATCCTTGTTGCTGGTACGGTCGAGCTGATAGATGTCGATGCCCCCGCTGCCGTCGCGTTCTGCTTTCTTGCCCGTGACCGCTTTCATGTCGGCGGAAAACATATCCAATGCCTTGTCCACCACGTAGTCGTGTTTCTTCTGTATGGAGTAGGTGACGTGACCCTTGCCGCTGTACCAAACGATGTTGCCGGCGAGGAGCCTGCCGGGCACAGAGGAGAGGGTGATCAACAGACATAATATAATAAGGTGTATGCGCTTCATGAGAATTGTCTTTTCGTTTTGTGTATCAAACAAAGATAACTATTTTCTGCAAGGTAGCGCCTCTGCTTTTGGCTAATTTTTCTTTTTTTGAGATGAGCTAACATAAATAATAAAAAAAATTTGCCCTTTCCACAAAATATAACTACATTTGTAGGAAACAACAAAACAAAAGACATACAAATGACATTATATCCCAAACTCATCGAGCAAGCCCTGGCAACAGTCATCTATCCAGGCACGAAGAAGAATCTCATCGAGAGCGGTATGCTCGCCGACACGCCGAGTATCAACGGCATGAAGGTGAGAATCATTCTGGTCTTTCCACGCAATACCGACCCGTTCCTGCAGTCGACAGTGAAGGCTGCCGAGGCTGCTATCCATTATCATATCAGTCCTGAGGCGGAGGTGACGATTCAGACCGAGTTCAAGTCTGCTCCCCGTCCGACAGTTGATAAGCTTCTGCCGCAGGTGAAGAACATCATCGCCGTCAGCTCCGGCAAGGGCGGCGTGGGCAAGAGCACCGTAGCTGCCAACCTCGCCATTGCCCTGGCCAAGCTTGGCTATAAGGTGGGTCTGCTCGACACCGACATCTTCGGCCCTTCGGTGCCTAAGATGTTTGGCGTGGAAGATGCCCGGCCCAATGCTGTAGAGAAAGAAGGCCGTGACCTGATCGAGCCGATCGTGAAGTATGGCGTGAAGATTCTGAGCATAGGATTTTTTGTGGATCCCGACACGGCAACGCTGTGGCGTGGCGGCATGGCTACCTCGGCACTGAAGCAACTCATCGCAGACGCTGACTGGGGTGACCTCGATTATTTCGTGCTCGACACGCCGCCGGGGACTTCCGACATCCATCTGACACTGTTGCAGACGCTCGCCATCACCGGTGCCGTCATCGTCTCCACACCGCAGAAGGTGGCACTGGCCGATGCACGCAAGGGCATTGACATGTATCGCAATGATAAAGTCAACGTGCCCATCCTCGGTCTCGTGGAAAACATGGCATGGTTCACACCGGCAGAACTGCCAGAGAACAAATACTATATCTTTGGCAAAGACGGTTGCAAGAATCTTGCTAAGGAGATGGGGTGCCCATTGCTGGCGCAGATACCTATTGTGCAGAGCATCTGCGAGAGCGGCGATGCCGGTGAGCCGGCTGCCGTGAATGTAGACTCCATCGTGGGACAGGCTTTTCTGAATCTGGCACAAGCAGTGGTCACTACCGTCAATGTGCGCAATAAGAAACTGCCGAAGACCAAGATCGTACAGGTTAACAACACCAAAGAATAACAGAGTAACGGTTTTAAAAAGACAGAGTAACATATTGAACAGACAGAGTTTTCTGTTTTGATGTCTGTTCAATCTGTTACTCTGTCTTTTTGGTTTGTTATTTTGCCCATAAAAGAAAGGCATGGGGCTGAAATAGCTGTGTAACTATTCTTAGAAAAGTTTCTGTGACTATTTTATCTCAAGAATTAGAGAATGAGAGAATTCTTTTTTCTTAGGTTAGAATAAAAAGAATTATAAGAGAGAAAGCAGTGAGCTGCTTGTATTCTCCAATTCTTATCAATTCACAATGATGCGCAGAATATTCTCTGATTCTCAAATTCTTGAAAAAATATAGCGAGTAGTAAGGCTTCAACTTCAGTCGCTGAATAGATACATCGCGGTCACGTAGCGTTAATTTTAAAGGAAACATACTTTTTAGAAAGAAAAACTTATGTTTTATTACTCTGTTATCAAAATTAGTTGTAACTTTGCACCATCTTTCGAGAAAAGATAATAGATTGTTATAAAACAAAAACGTCTTATGGTTAAATCGTTAGTATCGTTTTCAGGATGGCTGGCAAAGAATGCTACAGCCTTTGTGATTGGTATCGCTGTGTTTACTTTCTTTTTCCCCCACATCTTTGATTGGGTGCGTGGCAACACGCAGACGGTCATTCTGGGTATTATTATGCTGACCATGGGACTGACCCTGACCACCGATGACTTTCGCATTTTGGCCCGTCGGCCTCTCGATATCTTCATAGGTGCCTGTGCCCAGTTCATCATCATGCCGGGTGTGGCTTGGACGCTGGTACACGTGTTTCATCTTGAGCCAGCCCTGGCTTTGGGCATTCTGTTGGTGGGTTGCTGCCCCGGTGGCGTGTCGAGCAATGTGATGTCATATCTGTGTCATGGCGATGTGGCTTTCTCGGTGGGTATGTCGTGTGCCTCCACTTTAGTAGCGCCAGTGATGACTCCTCTGCTCATGCAGTTTCTTGGCGGACAGATTATCGCCATCGACACCATTGGCATGTTTGAGAATATTATCATTGTGACGATCATACCTGTAGCCGTAGGATGCGCGTTGAACTACTTCTTCAGTCGCCGCAGCTTCTTCCCCACACTGCAAGGGCTGATGCCCGGACTGAGTGTCACGTGTCTGGCTATCATTGTCGGTGGTGTGATCTCCGCCGTTCATGACGATCTTGTGGCGCGTGGCTTTGTGCTGTTCATCTGGACCTTTGCTGTGGTGTTCTGTCATAATTCGCTGGGCTATCTTTTGGGATGGTTCGCCGGACGCTTGGCAGGCTTCAACGTGGCCAAGAAGCGCACGATTTCCATCGAGGTGGGTATGCAGAATGCCGGACTGGCTACCGTGCTGGCTTCCAACTTCTTTGCCGCTCAGCCGCTTACGCTCCTGCCTTGTGCCATCAGTTGTGCCTGGCACAGTATCTCCGGTACGATTCTGGCAGGACTCTATCTGCGTTGGGATTTGCGCCATCCGGCTGCAGTCCAGGCTGCCGAGGCCGAGCGCGCTGCTCAGATTTCCGGGTCTGTGAGCACTGAGGCCGTTGAGCCTGAGGCTGTCACGACGAAGTAGGCGTAGACATGTCGTTTGACACTCTTTGGAACAATATATGAGTGTCTTCTCCGTTACTAAGGTAATGAAGAAGACACTCTTGTTTTTTATGATATTATGGTTGGTCACCTCCTGTGGTGCTGACCTCAATCTCCGTCGGGGCGAGAAATATCTGGCTCTTGGCGAATACTACGATGCAGCCAACGAGTTTCGGCAAGCCTATCAAAAGACTCCTGCCAAGGAGCGGGCCAAGCGCGGACAGATAGCGCGCAAGATGGCGATGTGCTACGACAAGAGCCTGCAGTCGGCACGGGCACTGGCGGCATGGCGCAATGCCATACGCTATCAGCAGGCTGATACGGTGGACCGCCTGGCCTTTGCACAGACGCTGATGAAAAATGGCAATTACCGGGAAGCCGAAGAGCAGTTTCAGCTCGTGCTGGACTCACTGCCCCACGACAAGCTGGCGCGTGACGGACTCTTTGCAGCCCGCAAGGCTCCCGACATCAAACAGCTGGGTAGCCGCTATACGGTCAAGCGCATGGAGGTGTTCAACTCCCGCCGGGCCGACTACTGTCCCATGCTCTTTGGCGACAAGTATGACCAGCTCTACTTCACCTCCACCCGCAACGAGGCCCAGGGCGATGAGCTCAGCGGCATCACAGGCACCAAGCCTGGTGATCTCTTCTTTTCTCAGAAGGACGACAAAGGCAAGTGGTCGAAGCCTGAGGATGTCAGCGGCGGCGTAAACACAGCCTATGATGAGGGTGCCTGTTGCTTTTCTGCTGATGGCCGTGAGATGTTTCTCACGCAGTGCGTCACAGATCCTTCTTATCCCCGCTATGCTCAGATCGTGAAGTCAAGTCGTTCCGACGCGGCTTGGGGCAAGGCCGCAGAGGTGAAGCTCACTGGCGACACGCTGTCGAGTTATGCCCATCCGGCTATCTCGCCCGACGGCGAATGGCTCTATTTTGCGAGTGACATGCCGGGAGGAAAAGGCGGTCTCGACATTTGGCGCGTACGCATCACACCGGCAGGATACGGTGGCGTGGAGAACCTCGGCGAGCCTGTCAACACCCCTGGCGACGAGGCTTTCCCGACATTCCGTCCCAATGGCGACCTTTATTTCTCCAGCAATGGTCATCCCGGTCTTGGCGGTCTTGACATCTTCATCGCCAAGGTGGGCAAGGACGGACGTTATCATCTATCCCATCCCGGCTATCCGCTCAATTCCCAAGGCGATGACTTCGGCATGACCTTCGAGGGTCCTTACAACCGTGGATTCTTCTCCAGCAACCGTGGCGACGCACGTGGCTGGGATCATATCTACTCGTTTGTCAACCCGGAGATCATGCAGACGGTCAAGGGGTGGGTCTACGAGATGGACGGCTATGAGCTTCCTGCCGCCCAAGTCTATATCATTGGCGATGATGGGACCAATGAGAAGATGAGTGTGCACAGCGACGGATCGTTCACCAAGGTGTTGGATCCCGGTGTCAGCTATCTCTTTCTTGCCACTTGCAAAGGCTATCTCAACCATCAGGAACAAGTCAAGGCACTGGTCAATCCAAAGGAAAGCCGAGACACAACCTTGCAGTTCGCCTTGGCAAACATCTCTGCGCCGACACTCATCGACAACATCTTTTACGATTTCGACAAGGCTACGCTGCGCGACTCGTCCAAGACGGCTCTTGATAAACTGGTGGCTCTGCTCAACGAAAATCCCCATGTGACCATCGAGCTCAGTGCCCACTGTGACTACAAGGGTTCTGCGGAGTACAATAAACGTCTGTCGCAGCGACGTGCGGAAGCCGTGGTGGCCTATCTCATCGCCCATGGCATCGCTGCAGACCGACTCACGCCGGTGGGCTATGGCAAGGAGCGCCCAAAGAAGATCAAGAAGAAATTGACTGAGAAATATCAGTGGTTGAAAGAGGGCGACGTGCTCACGGAAGATTTCATCAAAGCACTAAAGGACAAGAAAAAAGAGGAGATATGCAACCAGCTCAACCGTCGTACCGAGTTCTCCGTACTCCGTACGACTTATGATCTCTTCGACAAGAACGGGAAACTCAAGGAGACGCCTAAGCCCAAAAAGACTGAGGACAAGCAGGACGACGGTGGCGTGTACTTCGACCTGCAGTAGTATATGAGTGAAAAATCATTCTGCTGTTATGTCGGAATCGTGAAGGAGGGACAAAGTTTCAATTGAAATGTAGGTTGAAGGTTTTGTCTTGTAAACTGACAATTATCGGGCTCTGAGAATCGATTCTTTGAAATCAAGGTGCCCTTCGGCTCAATTTTGAGCAAAATGAGCGCTTTTTATAACTTGTTGATGTATAGTAAGTTATAGAGAATCAACTTTTCGTATTTTATAAAACATATGGTTTTACCCAAAATTCTCTAGAGAATTTCGTGTAAAACCACCGTTCTGACTTGATGAAATCAGTGATTTGAAAGGCAGAAACAATAAGTTTGATGCGGTCATCTCACTGGTTTGTGCGTGAAAGAGTAGTTTTTTAGTGGGTTAACTCCTTTTTTCAGTGTTTTTACCTTTCTAGAATGCAAGTTCAAGTCGACAGCTTTTTGTTTAGAAAAGTGATAGTGCCCTCATCGCGTTTTATCGTGCAGTCTCCTTGCTGCTGCGTTTACTTCTGTGGTAGCTGCGGTATTCGTCGAGTGGAATCTCCACTTCGGGCTCCACGAGTGCGCCTTGTTGGGGCAGATGGAAGCGCAGGTAACGGATGTTCAGTCCTCGTTCCATCCACATCTTCTCATAGTAAGTCTGTATGGTGAGCAGTGGCGTGCCCACGAGCGCAGCGGGTGTAGCGTGGTAGAGATCCTCTGTGCACATTTCCACGGGCAGTTGGTTTTTCTCCACCATCAGCCGCGTGTAGGTGAAGAGAAAGTTGGAGTCGGTCTTCAGATGCACCAGTCCACCGTCGACGAGAAAGCGGCGGTAGCGTTCCATGAAATAGGTGGAGGTGAGTCGCTTGCGTGGATTTTTCATCTGAGGGTCAGAGAATGTCAGCCAAATCTCCTGCACCTCATCCTCTGCAAAGAAGCGGTCGATGATCTCAATGCTCGTGCGCAGGAAAGCCACATTGGTCATCCCGTCCTCCAAAGCCAGTTTGGCACCCGTCCACATGCGTGCGCCCTTGATGTCCACACCGATGAAGTTGACGTCGGGGAAGAGTTTTCCCAATCCCACGGTATACTCTCCCTTGCCGCAGCCCAGCTCCAGCACGATGGGATTGTCGTTGTGGAAATACTGCTCCCGCCAATGACCTTTCATGTCGAAGGGCACATTGTCGATGACGGAGAATGGATACTCGAAGACGTTGCTCATCGTCTTCATCTCTGCAAACTTGGCTAACTTACCTTTTCCCATATATTTCTTTTTGTAGTGCAAAGGTAGTGTAAACGAGTGGAATATCAAAGAAAAACACTTTTTTCTTTGTGTTCCCGATTGCAGCCAACCTTATTTTGAAGTAGGGTGAATCAAATGAATGGCATAGCAACAGAGTAGACGAAATCTTACTCTATTCTATTTAATTTCTTTTATTATGATGTAATAAAAATAGCCGGACCCCCGAAGGCTCCGGCTATTATATATAAAGAAAAGAGGTGTAGACTTCCTTACTTACTCGATGACAACGGTAGTCCAGCCGTGCTTGTCCTCTACGGTGCCGTACTGAATACCGCGCAGCGTGTTGTAGAGCTTGGTAGACCAGGGGCCCGGCTTGTCGCCGAAGACATATTTCTTGCCTGTGTCGAGGTCGTCGAGCTCAGAGATCGGTGAGATCACGGCTGCTGTACCGCAGGCTCCGGCTTCCTCAAAGGTAGGCAACTCTTCCTCGGGAACCGGGCGACGCTCAACCTTTAAGCCCAGATCCTCAGCAATCTGCATCAGACTCTTGTTGGTGATAGATGGCAGGATGGACGTGCTCTTCGGTGTGATGTAGGTGCCGTTCTTGATACCAAAGAAGTTGGCGGCGCCGCACTCGTCGACGTATTTCTTCTCCTTGGCGTCGAGATAAAACTCACTGCCATAGCCTTTGCCGGCAGCGTACATGTGGGCACGCAGGGAAGCGGCGTAGTTGCCACCGACTTTGTAACGGCCTGTGCCTAAAGGAGCGGCACGGTCGTAGTCGCGGACGATTGCGTATTTGTTGCAGACGAAGCCGCCCTTGAAGTAAGGACCCACCGGTGTGACGAAGATCATGAACAGATACTCCTTGGAGGGATGCACGCCCACCTGTGCGCTCGTACCGATGAGCAGCGGACGGATATAGAGCGTGGCACCGCTCTCATAGGTGGGGATATATTCTTGATTGAGGCGTACGACCTTCTTGACCATCTCTTCAAACAGTTCTGTCGGCACCTTTGGCATGACGATACCCTCGCAGGTGCTCTGCAAGCGCTCAGCGTTATCCTTGACGCGGAAGATGCGTACCTTGCCGTCGGGGCAGCGATAAGCTTTCAGGCCCTCGAAAGCCTCCTGACCATAGTGGAGGCAGGTGGCGGCCATGTGAAGCTTCAGGAATTCGTCGGAGCAGACCTCTATCTCGCCCCACTTACCATCACGATAGTAACAACGAACATTGTAGTCTGTCTTCATGTAACCAAATGACAGATTACCCCAATCTAAATCTTTCATACACAATACGTTTTAAATTGCTTTCTTATAATCTGCTGCAAAATTACACATAATAGTTGTAATCTGCAACTTTCTAATCTTGTTTTTTGAACAGATCGCGAAAAATTATGCATTAGGTGCATCTTTCGCTTCCTCTTGTATCTTTTGTATCTCAGCGTCGGTCTTGGTGAGCCGGTCGCGGCAGAGCTTGAGCAACTGTTGCGCGCGCTTCAAGGCCTCAGGCATCTCGTCGATGTCCAACTCGTTGTTTTCCAGTTTTTCTACGATGTCTTCCAGTTGTCGGATGGCATCCTCATATTTAATTGCTTTCATGATCGATGTGTGATGGTTTTACGGATGTGTTTTGATGTGATTTCACGATAGAGGTAACAGAGCCTTTGGCGAAGCGTGTCTCGACGGTGTCGCCCTCTTTGAGGGTGGAGGCATCGCGGATGGCTTTGCCATGAAGAGTTGTCAGGCTATAACCGCGTTGCAGGATGATCTGCGGATCCACGGCTTTCAGCCTCAGATTGTATTGTTCGAGCCGGTGCTTTTCTGTGTTGAGTTTCTGCGTAATGGCAGGCTGTGTGCGCCCTTGTAGCAACTCCAGACGGTAGCGGGCCTGAGAGATCTGTTGCCGCATGAGCGAAAGCATCTGCTGTTCCAACCGGTCGATGACCGCCCCCTGACGGGTTTTGACAAGGGAAAACAGCATTGGGATGCGATGGGTGAGGTGGTCGAGACGGTGGTGCTCTTGCTGCATACGCGTGTTGACATACGTCACGGTGCGTTGCCCGAGCATTTGCAAGTGGCTGTCGGCCGCCGCTAAGTGGTCGATGAGAAAGGCTGCTGCTGCTGTCGGTGTCTTCACTCGTTGGAACGAGATCATGTCGAGGATGCTCTCGTCGCGCTCGTGTCCGATGCCCGTGATGATGGGCAGGGGGAAGTTGGCCACGTTTTCGGCGAGTGCCAGCGTGTCGAAGCCGCTCATGTCGGCAGTGGCGCCACCACCACGGATGAGCACTACGGCATCGAAATCGTCGGCCCGGTCAAAGATGTCATTCAGTGCATGGATGACACTGCTCTCGACTTGCTCACCCTGCATGATGGCTGGGAAGAGCGTGTAGGAAAAGTAGAAACCATAGTCGTTGTTGTCGAGTTGATTGCAGAAATCACCGTATCCGGCAGCCTGTTCACTCGAGATGACAGCGATGTGTTGGGCGAAAAGAGGGAGCTGCAACTGCCGTTGCAGGTCGAAGACTCCTTCCTCCTTGAGCTGTCGGATGATTTCTTGTCGCTTACGGGCCATGTCGCCCATCGTGTAAGTGGGGTCGATGTCCTGAACAATCCATGAGAAACCGTAAGCCTCGTGGAAATTGGCTGTGACCAGCAACAGCACTTTCATGCCAGCATGGAGCGTTTGCCCTGTGACCTGCTCAAAGCGCGGTTTGAGTCTCATCCATACACTGTGCCAGCATTTCGCCGAGGCGCGTGCCACCGGTGTGGCAGATAACTCGTCTTTCTGCACCAGTTCCATGTAACAGTGGCCACGCACTTCACGTGCCTCAGACACTTCGGCTTCGACCCAATAAGGTCTGTCGAGCGTAGCCGCGATGACACCTCTGACGAGATTGTTGAGTTCGTATAGGGTTAAGGCTTTCATTGTCGGGGCATGGGTATGGTTGTGCGTTGGCTTTCCAAGATCTGGTTAAAGTCCGGAATGCCGTAGCCGAAGATGTTGTCGGGATGGCTGTAGCGGTTGCCGGCTTTCTTGACCATATCGATAATCTCGTAGGCGGTCTTGTCGGGCATGGCTTGCCACAGACACGCCACCATGCCGCAGAGGATGGGCGAGGCAAACGATGTGCCGTTGGCATGGATGATCTTTCCGGCTCCGCTGACTACTGTAGCTCCCACGCCAAGAGCCGCCACGTCGGGTTTCACGCGTCCGTCGATAGAAGGTCCGAGTGAGGAGAAGAGCGCGTTGACACTGTCGTCGGAGAGTGCTGCCACGGAGAGAATGTCAAAAGCGTCGGCGGGACAGCCGATGCGCTTCCAGAACTTCATGCCCTCGTTGCCCGCGCTGCACACGAGCACCATGCCCCGGCCGGCCAGTGTGGAAGCAGTGCGGGAGATGAGTTGCGTCTTTCCGTCCTGGTCGCGATAGCGGATGCTTGTGTTTTCGTCGTCAAAGATGGTGTAGCCCAGCGATGAGTTGATGATGTCGGCACCCACGGAATCAGCGTATTCCGCTGCCTGCGCCCAGTAGTCTTCCTCCACGAGCTGCTCGCTGCGTCCGTCCTCACTGCGCAGCAGCAAGTAAGATGCGTCGGGAGCCGTGCCGATGAATACACTGTCGACATTGGAAGCCATGGTGGAGAGCACCATTGTGCCGTGGCTCAGCAGATGGTATACGTTGTCGTCGTAAGGCCACACACAGTCGTGCTGCCCGACGATGTTGAAGTGATAATGGCGTGCGAGTTTGTCGGCATTCATATATCCGCCGTCGATGACTGCGATGAGCATGCCCTTGCCCCGAAAGCCAGCCTGATGGATCTTGCGGCCGTTGAGCATGTCGAGCTGGATAGCTCCGCGGCCATAGAAGTCGCCGGAAGGCTTTTTCCCGAGCGCATCTTTGTCGATGTCGTCGGGAAGCATCACGGTCGTGGAGTCGGGAGCCTTGAATACACGAATGGAACTCTTGACATAGGGTAGGGCGCGCAGACGGGCCATGATAGTGGTGTCCTTGGTGCGGACGAGTACAGTGTTGTTCCATTTGCTGCCGCCGATGACTTGTGCGCCTTCGTTTCTGAGCCCGTTGAGATAGACAGCCGACAGGGGCAGGTCGAGCGAGTCGACGGATATGTGTTGGCGCTCACGGCGGAGAAGAGCCTTTTGGGAAAGATACTTCTCGGGATGGTCAAGCGTGCCGGGCGAACCTTTCTTGTCAGTTAAAGAGAGACGGTAGATATAGAATTTGCCACCAGGATATGCAATGCGCCCCTTTGCCGCAAAAGCACCGAGGTTTTGCAGTAAAAAGAAGACAATGATGGCTACGACGTTGCGCATAAACTAAAAAACTATTGTTTAGAATTGCAAAAGTACGTGGAAAAAGGCAAAACTCCAAATATTTTTCGTACTTTTGCAAATATATGGAAGCAGATAATAAGAAAGAGACCTTGGCCTTGGGCACTAAGCCCGTAGGGCATTTGTTGTTGCAGTATGCTTTGCCGGCAATGGTGGCAATGACGGCAGCTTCGCTCTACAACATCATCGACCGTGTGTTTATCGGTCAGGTGGTGGGTCCGATGGCTATCTCCGGTCTTGCCATCACCTTTCCCTTTATGAACCTTGGCGCCGCTTTCGGTGCAGCAGTAGGTGTCGGTTCGTCTACTTCTATATCGGTGAAGCTTGGACAACGTGATTATCAGACGGCAGAACAGCTTCTTGGCAACACGGTGACACTCAACCTTATTATAGGTGTAGCCTTCTCCGTGGTCAGCCTTATCTTCCTCGATCCCATTCTTCGCTTCTTTGGCGCAAGCGACCATACACTCCCGTATGCGCGTGCTTTCATGCAGATCATCTTGTTGGGCAACGTTGTCTCACACATGTATTTCGGTATGAATTCCGTGTTGCGTGCGGCGAGCAAGCCACGCAAAGCCATGATGGCGACCATCATGTCAGTAGGCTTGAATATTGTTTTTGACTTCATCTTCATCTATTGGTGGCGTTGGGGCATACGGGGAGCAGCCTTGGGAACTGTTGTCGCCCAAAGCATCGCGCTGACGTGGCAGATGAAGTTCTTTGCCGACAAACGTCAGTTGCTCCATCTCAAGCGGGGCATCTATCGTTTGAAGGGAAGTCTGGTGAAGCTGATTCTCAGTATTGGCGTTTCGCCTTTCTTGATGAATGCCACTGCCTGCGTCATTGTCATCTTCATGAATAATCAGCTTGTGCGCTATGGCGGAGACCTGTCCGTCGGCTCCTATGGCATCGCCAATGCGTTGAGCATGGTGTTCATGATGTTTGTCATGGGACTGAATCAGGGCATGCAGCCAATAGCAGGCTATAACTATGGCAGTCAGCAGTTCGACCGTCTGCGTCGTGTAGTAGACATCTCCATTATGGCTGGCGTGTGTATCATGACGGTGGGCTGGCTGGTAGCAATGTTTCTGCCGCATGCTGTGGCACGTTTGTTCACGAGCGATCCGCAGTTGATCAAGATGTCAGTGAAGGCCATCCGGCTGAACATGCTGGTATTCCCTGTCGTGGGAGCGCAAATGGTGATCACGACATTCTTCCAATGTATAGGAAAAGTACAACTAAGCATATTCCTTTCTCTTTCCCGACAACTGATCTTTCTCTTGCCTTTGCTGCTGGTATTACCGCTGTTCTTCGGAATTGACGGTGTTTGGTATGCCTTACCGGCTTCGGACTTTATTGCGGCAGTGATGGCGGGTGTGACCATGATTTGGTTTGTCAGAAAATCTAATATGTAAAACAACTGACTCGACATGGAGGACAAGAAGATAATCATTAACATTGGCCGGCAGATAGGTTCCGGTGGCCGGATCATCGCCCGGCAGTTGGCAGAACAGTTCGGCTGTAAGTTTTACGACAAGGAACTTCTCAACTTGGCTGCCAAGGAAAGTGGATTCTGTGAGAAGTTCTTCGAGCAGAACGATGAGCACAAAGGTTTCCTTCGTTCTCTCTTTCATATCCACGGTTCACTCTTTGGCGAGAGTCCTTATTACAAAAATGAGTTCTCGCAGGAAAGCCTCTATCAGTTTCAAAGCGATGCCATCCGCAAGGCTGCCCAAGAAAGCAGTTGTGTTTTCGTAGGACGCACTGCCGACTATGTGCTTCGGGATATGAAAAACACGGTGAGCATTTTCATCTCCGCCAATATCGACCAGCGGCTGCAGCGGGTCTGCAAACGGCATGGTCTCGACAGGGCAAACGGACGGAAATATATCCACAAGCATGAGGAGGAGCGCGCATCCTATTACAATTACTATACTGGCAAGACGTGGGGAGCAGCGGAAAGCTACGACTTGTGTATCAACTCCAGCGTGCTGGGACTGGAAGGAACATTGGACTTCATCACTCAGTTCATCCGTAAGCGCTTTGACTTGCAGCAACATGAGATTCACTCTGAAATAAAACCTTGACACAGACAATCTATGAAGAGAATAGCGATCATCAGTGATACACATGGCTTTTGGGACGAGAAGTATGTCACCTATATGGCAGATTGTGATGAGATCTGGCATGCAGGTGACATCGGCAGCCTGTCGCTGGCCAACGCTTTCGAGGATTTGCGCCCGCGCTTTCGGGCAGTCTATGGAAACATTGATGATGTGGATGTTCGTGCCCGCTATCCCGAGATCCTGCGATTTAAATGTGAGGAGGTCGATGTGCTGATGAAGCATATTGGCGGTTATCCCGGTCATTACGATCCCTCGGTGAGAGACATGATTAGACGCAATCCACCAAAGCTCTTCGTTGACGGTCACTCTCATATACTGAGAATCATGCCTGATAAGAAACTTGACCTCCTTCACATCAATCCTGGTGCCGCAGGAATGTCGGGATGGCAACTGGAACGGACCATCGTCAGACTGACGATTGACGGGAACGATTTCCGTGATTGCGAAGTCGTGAAGTTGGGCACACGATAGACCCTCTTATATAATAAGGTGTAACATATATATAATAAGGTGTAGCATTCAAAGAATAGACAATATTTTAATAAGCATCATATGAAAACTTATCTTGTGACAGGAGCCGCTGGATTCATCGGCTCAAACTTCATCAAGTATCTGCTCCACAAAAAGTATGTGAACGATGACATCAAGGTGATTATCCTCGACGCATTGACCTATGCCGGAAACCTTGGTACCATCAAGGACGACATAGACAATGAACGTTGCTTCTTTGTCAAGGGTGACATCCGCGACCGTGAGTTGGCGGATAAACTGTTTGCTGAGAACGATATTGATTATGTTGTTAACTTTGCAGCTGAGAGCCATGTCGACCGTTCGATAGAGGATCCCCAGCTTTTCCTGAGCGTGAACATTCTCGGTACACAGAATTTGATGGATGCTGCACGGCGTGCATGGGTGACGGGTAAGGATGCACAAGGCTATCCCACTTGGAAGCCCGGCAAGCGTTATCACCAGGTTTCCACCGACGAGGTCTATGGAGCATTGGGCCAGACTGGCTATTTCACGGAGACCACGCCACTGTGCCCGCATAGCCCTTACTCTGCCAGTAAGGCGAGTGCCGACTTCTTTGTACAGGCTTATCGCGATACCTACCACATGCCGGTGAGCATCACACGTTGCTCCAACAACTATGGTCCGTACCATTTCCCCGAGAAGCTCATTCCGTTGATCATCAACAATATTCTGCATGGCAAGAAACTGCCTGTCTATGGCGAGGGACTCAATGTGCGTGACTGGCTTTACGTCGAAGACCACTGCAAGGCTATTGATCTGGTTGTGCGTGAGGGCAGAGCCGGTGAGGTTTATAATGTCGGAGGGCACAACGAGATGAAGAACATCGACATCGTGAAGCTTACCATCAAGACGATTCACGACATGATGGCTGCCGACAAGAACCTGCGCCAAGTGTTGAAGAAGCAGGTCAAGGATGCCAATGGTGACATTGATATCAGCTGGATCAACGACTCGCTCATCGAGCATGTCGCTGACCGTCTCGGTCATGACGCGCGTTACGCCATCGATCCGACAAAGATTAAGACCGAACTGGGATGGTATCCTGAGACGAAGTTTGCCGACGGTATTGTCAAGACGATCAAATGGAATCTCGAAAATCAGAAATGGATCGAGGAGGTCACTTCGGGTGACTACCAGAAATACTACGATATCATGTACGGAAAGGAGCGTCATGGACGCACTCTCTAATCGCTTAGCTGCTTTTCTGCGACTGATGCGCTCTTCGGCTCTGCTCATCGCGGATGGTGACAGAGCCAACATGGATGTACTGCTCACAATGCTTGGTGCTCTTGACAAAGATATCGTCGAGAGCTATTTCGGATTGAGAAATCAAGCCCCGCAAAGTGTGGAGCAGTTGGCCGCTAAGCATCATATCAGCGTTGAGCAGATGCAGCATATCATTGACACAGACCTGCGTCGCATCGCCATCTCTCCAGAGTGGCAGATGATGTGGCGCAAGTTGCCCGAGTTGGTGAAAAAGCGTGCTGAGGCTATGCGTCTATGATCAGCCTTAGCATTCGACACAGATCTCTCTTCTTAGACCATTAAATATTGGTTATTTAGTATTGGTCATTTAATATTGGCCATTTAGTTTTGGTCATTCAACATTCGTAATCGATCGTTCAACATTCGTAATTATGAAAAAGATATTGTTGTTGGGTTCCGGTGAGCTGGGCAAGGAGTTCACCATTGCTGCCAAGCGTGCAGGGCAGTATGTTATCGCTTGCGACAAGTACGACAATGCGCCGGCCATGCAGGTAGCCGATGAGCGTGAGGTGTTCTCCATGCTCGACGGTGATGCGCTCACGGCTGTGGTGGAGAAACATCATCCCGATCTCATCGTACCGGAGATTGAGGCTATCCGTACGGAGCGTCTTTTCGATTTCGAGAAGGAGGGCATACAGGTGGTGCCGTCGGCTCGCGCGGTCAACTATACGATGAACCGTCGGGCTATCCGCGACTTAGCCGCGAAGGAGCTGGGACTGCGCACGGCCAAGTATTTCTATGCCAAGACCTTCGATGAGTTCAAGCGTGCCGCAGACGAGATTGGCTTCCCTTGTGTTGTCAAGCCGCTGATGTCCTCGTCAGGTCACGGACAGAGCTATGTCCACAACGACGATGAGCTGAAAGAGGCTTTCCGTGATGCCATGGAGGAAGGACGTGGAGATGTGAAGGAAGTGATCATTGAGGAGTTCATTGACTTCCAGTCGGAGTTTACTTTGCTCACTGTTACACAGAAACACGGGCCTACTATCTTCTGCCCGCCTATTGGTCACGTACAGAAAGGCGGTGACTATCGCGAGAGCTGGATGCCCTACGCTATCAGTGATGAGGCCTTGAAGCAGGCACAACATATCGCTGCCGAGGTGACAAAGGCACTCACGGGTTACGGCATCTGGGGTGTGGAGTTTTTCCTCACCAAACAGGGCGAGGTGATCTTCTCGGAGCTGAGTCCCCGTCCGCATGATACGGGCATGGTGACACTGAGTCACTGCACCAACCTCAGCGAGTTTGAACTTCATTTCCGTGCTGTGATGGGACTGGATATCCCGGCTATCCATCTTGAGCACAGTGGTGCCTCGGCTGTGGTGCTTTCTCCCGTAGACAGCGACAAGCCGTTGGACTACAACCTGGAAGATGTGTGCCGTGAGGATCATGCCCGTGTGCGCATCTTCGGCAAGCCTGTGGCACATGTTGGCCGTCGCATGGGCGTCGTTGTCTGCTACGACAAGGTTGGCTGTGACATGGATGCCCTCCGTGACAAGACCAAGCGCCTGGCAAAGACCGTTCTTGGCACCGATCCGTATATGAAGAAGTAGCTTTTTGGCATGCCATCTACGCCTTCGCCTTGAAAAGGCGAAGCACAGGACGCCCCCTCGTTCAGGTTTTCCCCTCGTAAAGGGGTGCGCCTCGTTCTGTGCTTCGCCTTTTTAAGGCGAAGAGTTGTGGCTCATAGCCTTTCTCCGTTGCAGAGGGCAGCAGCCATGTTGTTGAGCATGGTGCATTGTAGGCGGGTGATGACCCTTTTGTCAGTATGATGTTCCCAGGGTGCTAACAGCAGCAGCTGGCCTCGGGCGCAGGCATCGAAGCGAGCTCCGCTAGGCTTGGCAAGAGCCGTGAAGCCGTTTTCCAGCAGGACGATCTCCGGATAGCCTTTCTCAAAGACTGTGCGCATCACGGCTTTCTCCCCGGGGGAGATGCAGGGAGACACCATCACCGCCCCTGCGGCACATTCCGTCAAGGCGCGCACTGTCACAGCCTGAATCTCCGTCTCGGAGAGACGGCGTGAACACTGTACCTGCAGCAACGGTTTGCGAAGGAGGAAAAGGTTCCCGATAGCTGAAAAGGTGACCCCTTTCTCCTGAATATTCCGCTGAACGCGGAAGTAGTCAGGGTAGGAGCGTTTTACCATCAGACGCCGGGGGTTGTCGGCAAGATAGTGTATCCATGTCTTCAGCTGTCCCTGGTGAAGGAGTACTTTGTCGTTGTAGCCATGTTCAAAGAGAATACCGTCACCACGCCGGTCACGCTTTTCCGTTGCCGGGGCTGTCACTGCCTTCTGTGGAACGATGCGGCGGTAGGCTTTGTTGCAACCTTGCACAAATCCCCGTATTACCATTCCAAGGTGGCAGGGAAGCGTCTCATGCACGAAGAGAATGAGATGAAGATGGTCGGGCATGATCTGATACCCACTAACCGTTAATTGTGGGTAGTACCTGGGTAATCCCGTTATCTGCTCCTTCACCGCCTCCCCTAACGTCGAGAGGACGATATGCGGATAGCTGGCCTCGCCGTAACACGAACGAATATCCCCCTCTATCTCTCCAAACAACTTCCGCCTGCCGGCGACGACGAGTGTAATCATATAGATAGTCCGTTCATGGTAATCCTTGCCTTTCATCCTTCGCTTCATCGAAGGTATTGTGGCATGGCGAAGTGTTGGCTTGTCAGAATTCAGGTCTGATGAATGTCTCTGTTCCATTTCTCTGTAACGCCATGGCTTAGTGTTTATTGTTTAATAATTCCCCTTAGGCCAAAATAAAACCGTGGGGCTGTCGTTATCAATACATGGATCAGTTAGGAAAAATCATTTCTCTGAAAAAGATAGTAGACCCACGCGGCAACCTCACTGTGGTGGAACAATGCAAGGACATTCCCTTCCAGGTTAGTCGTGTGTATTGGACTTACGACATTCCCACGGATGCAGGACGGGGTGGACATGCCCATATCCATTGTCGTGAACTCCTTGTCTCGGTCAGTGGTGCCTTCACCGTCACGTTGGACAACGGGCATGAGAAGAGGCAATATCTGCTGACCAAGCCTTATGAAGGTTTGCTCGTCGACAAGGGTATCTGGCGCACTCTGGAGAATTTCTCTTCTGGTGCTGTCTGCCTTGTTCTGGCCGAGGATTCTTTCGACGAGAGCGACTACATTCGTGATTATTCTTCCTTTCTAAAATTCATCTCATGTTCGAAATAAGAAGATATTCTGATCTTGACAAGAAGCAATGGGATCAATATGTCTCAAAAGCCAGGAATGCCACTTTCCTCTTTTATCGGGATTACATGGACTACCACCGCGACCGTTTTGCTGATTATTCCCTTATGTTCTATAAAGGACCACGTCTCTATGCGTTGTTGCCGGCACATATCAAAGACAATATCCTTTATTCCCATTTTGGACTGACTTACGGGGGACTCATCATGGATTATAATGTTACCATCACCGAGACGTGCCAACTGTTTGATGAGTTAAACAGATACCTCAAAGCTGCGGGGATCCGGGAGGTGTATTACAAGCCGATACCCTGGATTTACCATCTTCATCCTTCTGAAGAAGACCTTTACGCTATCTTTTGGAAATGTCATGCCCAGCTATATTCAAGAAATATTGGTACTACTATCTTTATGCAGCGGCATCAAAGATGGCGTAAAGACCATCGTAGGTTGCTCCGCAAAGCGCTTGACAATGGGGTTACGGTGGTCAAAGATGGTAGTTTGGAAGCGTTTTGGAAAATATTGGATGATAATCTGGCGGAGAGGTTCCATGCCAAGCCTGTGCACACGTTGTCAGAGATAGAACTTTTGAAGTCACGTTTTCCGGACCGTATCATACAGTACAATGCCTACAAAGATCATGAGATAATAGGTGGGTTGACCGTCTATCTGACTCAACAAGTGGTGCATGGGCAGTACAGCAGTACCAATCATGTGGGTAAGGAGTATGGAGCTATGGAAGCCATTTATAATCAGTTGATGTACCACGATTATCCAGACTATCCTTATTTGGACTTTGGCAGTTCCACGGAAGAGAACGGCAGTGTCATCAATGAAGGACTCATAGCCCACAAGGAAGGCTTTGGAGGTCGGGGCGTCTGTTACGATACCTATCATTGGTTGTTATAATGGAAATTCCTTACCTTTCCCTTCAGCGGGTCACAGAGCAGCATCGAGAAGATATAGAGACGGCTGTAAAAAAGGTCATCGAGAGCGGCTGGTATCTCCAAGGTGAGGCAACGCGACGATTCGAGAATGATTATGCCCGGTTTATTGGTACACAGTGTTGTGTGGGCTGCGGCAATGGACTCGATGCGCTGACGCTTATCTTTCGTGCTTATAAAGAATTAGGTAAGTTACGGGATGGCGATGAAGTCATCGTGCCGGCCAATACCTATATTGCTTCTATCCTCTCCGTCACGGAGAATGGCTTGAAGCCTGTGCTCGTGGAGCCACGGCTCGACACGCTTGAACTTGATGACAGTCAGCTTGAGACTCATCTTAGTGACCGCACGCGTGCCGTATTGCTGGTGCATCTCTATGGCCGTTGTGCCATGACGCAGCAAGTTGCCGACTTCTGTCATCGTCGTCATCTGCTACTCATCGAGGACAATGCGCAGGCTCATGGCTGTATGTATGGCGGTCGCCGTACGGGCTCTTTGGGGGATGCTGCTGCTCATAGCTTCTATCCTGGCAAGAATCTTGGAGCCTTGGGCGACGCAGGGGCTATTACCACAGACGATGCTTCTCTGGCTGATCTCTGCCGTGCTTTGGGCAATTACGGTTCTTCGCGCAAGTATGTCTTCCCCTATAAAGGCCGCAACAGTCGCATGGACGAGATACAGGCTGCTGTGCTCTCCGTGAAGTTGTGCTACTTGGATGCTGACAATCAGCGACGTAAGCAGATTGCCACTTATTATGCCCAGCATATTTCAAATCCAATGGTCACGCTTCCCGGCGCTGAGGCTTGGCTACGTGGAGATGTGAATCATGTCTTCCATATCTTCCCCGTGCTCAGTGTGTGTCGTAATGAGTTGCAAGAATATCTGAAACAAAAAGGTATCGGTACGATGATACATTATCCCATTCCGCCACATCGGCAGGGCTGCTATCCGGAATGGCATACACTCTCATTGCCCATTACGGAACGTATTCATCGTGAAGAACTAAGCATTCCGTGCAATCAGATGATGACGGATGAGGAAATCCGCTATGTGGTGGAGACCATCAATAGATTTAAGGAATAACAAACTTTGGTTTTTCTAAACGGTGACAGACAAAGATTATTTGCTTGAATTGCTTGTGTCGACCCAATCAACGCAATGGAAGCCAGGCATTTTTTCAAAATGCTTGGTATTGTGCGTGACGACAGTAAGATCGTATTGTCGAGCTGTAACTCCTATTAGTATGTCAAAATCACCAACAACAAATCCTTGCTTAGTTAGCGCAAGGCGTATATCAGCATAGTCACGAACCCATTCTTTTAGGGCAAGTACAGAAAATGTATTTTCGATCTCTGTGACTTCTTGGAGATGGCGTTGTACATCTTTGCTGTGTAATGCTCCGTAAGTTAATTCTGCAATCGAAATTTCTGAGGCAAAGATTTTGTTTGCAGGAGTGTCAGCTATGTGATCGGCTACACCGCCTCTGTGATGGAAGAATTCTATCCATGTATCTGTGTCTAGAATATAGCCATTCATATAGAGTTCTTATTAAAGATTACAAGATCTATTGTTGGGACGTTCTTCATTACGTCTTTTCATCATTTGGTAGTATTCCTCGCCTTCCTCTGTGTCAGACCAAGAACCAGCCAACTTCAGAAACTGAGCTTTGCGCTTCTCGGCATCGGTAGTATCGGTTGTCTTGTTTGGCATGACCAACTTGTTGGCCAACCATTCTTTATCGCTCTGAGAGAGTGACAACCCCTGAAGATAGTTCCACAGATTGTTCAATGCAAATGTTGTCATAAGCCGCATGTTTATTAGTTCATTGCAAAATTAAGAAATAAGATTGGAATTACAAATATAATTTGGCATAAAAAGATCTGTGCCCTGCAATTTCGCATTTACTGTATTTTTTTTCTGATGACTGCGTAGCTATGGTCTACTGTGGCATAAACTGATTTGCTGATGTACCAAGTCATCTGCTTTGCTATGCGGTTGACGAGTGGAGCAACTCGGTTTAGATCCTTTGAAGCGTGCTGGTCGTCTTTTATCAAATCAATGCCTTTCAATAGTTGCTGACCACAGCCTTTCGGTACCACTTGCTCAGCCGTCAGTCCCAACGCTGTCCAATCTATTTCGCGCTGCAAGGCTTGCATCTTTTGCAAGTCGGCGAGTGGGCAGTCCACTTTCTGACGCACGATAGGATAAGTAAACCCACCTGCACGGCGGTTTAATCCCGTTTTTGTGGCTTGTTGTGGATGCGCTACGGCGAAAGATTTACGGTGAGCATTGAGCTCCCTAAGCATGGCGTTGACGTCTTTGGAGATAATTGCTTTCATGGCAGTGGCAGAGAGCTGAGCACCGCACACCTTATTATATAGTGCTACAATCTTCGTCTTCTCGTCTGGCAACCATTGTGCCATCATGCCTCGTAGCGATCCTTCGACAGCCGTAGCAATAAAATTTGTGAGATGAAGCTTACTTTGTCGTTGCCATTTGCTGACAATCATCTCCTCTTGCGACCGGAATGCGCTCACAGCAGAGTCGGCATTGAGGCTGTCTGCCTTTGTGGTCTGCTCGACCATTTGGCAGTTCTCGGTTGCAGCGTGGAGGGACAGAACTGGAGAACTAAGCAGAATCCCTAAAGTAGAGAGTAAGGGGGCAACGTTCATTTCTATTGTATTTGGTTAAAAGAGAGCAGGAAGAAAGCTCTTCCTGCTCTGTATTCACTTAGCTCAGTACCAGCACGGTGACGCCACGGGCAGCCTGTGCGCCCATGACGAGAGCCTGCTCAATGTCGGCAGTCTTGGACGGTCCGCTGATAAACGTACCGAAGTTGTATCGCGGATCCATCTCGATGCGACGGTAAGCCTCGTGCATGTTGTTGACGATGTTTTGCTTGTCGAGGATGATGACGAGATATTCCGAGATGAAGCAGACTGCTTTCTCCTTCATCGTCTGTGGCACCCAGATGCAAGCGTTCTCGGCCACACCGAGTTGTCCTTCAACGACACCCACGTCGGTGCCGTTGAGATCCTGAGCCTCTGCCACGGTGTCGGGATTGCGCTGGGCGATGGAGATGTAAGGCAGGTTGCTTGCGAAGACCTTAGCATCAGGGTAGAGGTTGCGGATGATCTGATTGAGATCATCGGTCTTTCGAGCCTCCACAATGCGGCCACCTACTGTTTTTGTCATCTCGGCGAACTGCTGATAAGGGTCAGCATAGGTGATGCCGTGGAGATCGTCCATGGCAGGCATATCGTATTGCACCTTGGTGTTGGCGCGTAGTTTCTGGAGCAATTCTTCTTTTCTCATTGCTTGTCGTTACTTTGATAACTGTTATTCCGAGTCGTTTGACATCGTTGTCGATTATTACTAATCGCTTGACGTCGTTGGCTATTTCTTCTTTTTCTGTTGCTCTTTCCACCAGCTGTGGAACGACTGGTTGGCAAACTTAGGCTTAGCGTGTCCCAGTCCCCATGGATTGAGGTGGCTGTAGTGGGTGAGCATCTCCGGCACGAGGTTAGCCAGTGGCGACAACTTAAGCGCGTCAGTGTAGAGCGTTGGATGATCGAAGAGCAGTTCCATGCCTTCCGACATGAACTTCTTCAAGTGATCAGCCTTGTCAATGCCGTCAAGACTCTGGCGCCAGAGATAGATTTGTGAGCCGGGCTTCACTTCTGCCGGGCACACATTGTCGCAGCTCAGGCAGAGCGAGCAGGCCGATACATTATCGCTATATTGACGTGCATTAGCCAGCATACCCAAGTCAACACCGATTGGACCCGGAATGAAATAGGTGTAGCTTGCACCGGTAGAGCGGCGGTAGACAGGACACGTGTTCATGCAGGCACCGCAACGGATGCATTTCAGCGTCTCCCAATGCTCGGGATTGGCCAGTGCGTCGCTGCGCCAGTTGTCAAGAAGCACCACGTGCATCTCAGCACCGGGACGTGCCTGACGGAAGTGCGACGTGAAGCCGGTGGTCGGCTGTCCTGTGGCGCTGCGGCAGAGCAAACGTTGGAATACAGCCAGGCTCTCATAGTCGGGTACGAGTTTTTCAATACCCATCGTCACGATATGCAGCTTTGGCATAGACGTCGTCATGTCGGCATTGCCCTCATTGGTGCAGACGACGATGTCTCCCGTCTTTGCCACGCCAAAGTTGCAGCCGGTCAGGCCGGCACCAGCTTCCATAAACTCATGGCGCAGACTCTTGCGGGCGCAGTAGGTCAGATAGGTCGGATCGGTATTTCCTTTGTCTTTGGAAATGCCTTTAGCCTCAAAAGTCTCGGCCACCTCCTCTTTGGTGATGTGCATGGCCGGTACCACGATATGTGCCGGAGCACGGTGCATCAGTTGCAGGATACGTTCGCCGAGGTCGGTTTCCACCACGTCGATGCCGCGCTGTTCGAGATAAGCGTTGAGTCCGCACTCTTCGGTGAGCATCGACTTCGACTTCACCATTTTCGTCACCTTATGTGATTCGAGAATGCCATAGACCATCTCGTTGAGTTCGTTGGCGTCTTTGGCCCAATGGACGATGACGCCACGACTTTCGAGCTGACTGCTGAACTGCTCCAGATAGTCGGCCAGATGGGTGAGCGTGTGGCGTTTGATGGCTGAGGCGTGGTCGCGCAGGCTTTCCCATTCCGGCAGCCCCTTTGCCATCTTGTCGCGGCCTTGTCGCAACTGCCAGAAAGTAGCGTCGTGGTGATCGACCTTGTCGCGTTGCTTCAATATTTCGTGTGCTCGTTCTGAATGTATAGTACTCATAATGCTTAGATACCGTTAGCTAATATTTGTGCGACATGGATAAACTTGATTGGCTTCTTCTCCCGCCGTGCGATGCCTTCCATGTGCATCAGGCAGGAAGAGTCGGGACCGGTGATATACTCGGCACCTGTGGCCATGTGGCGCTCGATCTTGTTCTCACCCATGCGCACCGACACGTCGGGTTCCTCCACTGAGAACATACCGCCGAAGCCGCAGCACTCGTCTACGCGCTCCGGCTCTTTGATGGTGATGCCGTCTTTGAGTTGCAGCAGATCGATGATCTTGTTATATTTCGGGATGTTACGTTCTGACGGTGACGACAGTCCCAACTCGCGTACACCGTGGCAACTGTTGTGCACGCTGACCACATGAGGGAAGCTGCCGGGCAAGCTCTTCACCTTCACGATGTCGTGCAGAAACTCCACGATGTCCACGGTGTTCTTCGGCGTGACGCATTGATGGTCTTGCGGCAACAAGCGTGGATAGTTGACGCGCACAAAAGCAGCGCAGGAAGCTGACGGAGCAACCACATAGTCGAAGCCTGAAAACATCTCCTCGAAACTGTTGGCAAGGTGCTTGGCCATCGGCTCAAAACCGGCGTTAGCCATCGGCTGACCGCAACAGGTCTGACGCTCGGGATAAGTCACGTCCAGTCCGAGATGGCACAATAGCTTATATGTAGCCTTTCCTACCTCAGGGTACAGAGCGTCTACATAGCAGGGTATAAACAATCCTATTTTCATTTCTCACTTAATTCTAACCCTACAAAATTAATATAATTTTCCTAACTTACCATTGCTTTGCACAACTTTAACCATATTATTTTCGCAGGTTACTCTTCCGCGAATGTCGGCTTCCGTCAAAATAGTTTTTAATGGCGCAGTGGATATTCCCGCAGGAAGGCGTACTGGAGGCTCGTGGCATGTCGACATCCGTACTGATGAATCTTCTCTGACTTGTGAAAAGAACAGACAAAAGCTTGTCAGTCCGCAGCTCCATTCTAGAGACGTCACAAAGATGTGAATGAGAGAAAAACGGGATAAGAAAGGCAAAACAGAGGCATCTTTCCATCATCTCAGTTGTTTCTGTCGGTCATTTCGGTGATTTTTGCCGGTCATTTCGGTGAAGTTTGTCGATCTTTCAGTGAAGTTTGTCGATCATTTCAGTGGCTTTAGTCGTTCTTCTCATGTGTTTTGTAGACATCAGAAATCTCATGTCTCTGTATCTATCTGTTATCCAACAACTTAACAAAAGCCTTTGAAAACGCGAAAATTCAGCGAGCCCCACACCTTGTTGGCAAAGAACGCCAAAATAAGGCCTCTAAAATGTCAGTTTGTTCAACATATCCGTCTTTTGTCTATAACATCGCTATCCCTACCCAATAAAGCGCTTATCTCTCTCCTTATTATTATGTTTCTCTGTTACTCTGTCTGTTTAGTTCTTCTGTTACTTTGTCTTATCTACCTATAACAAGAAAAACGTCCTTATTATGTCTCCTCTGTTACTCTGTCTGTTTAGTTCTTCTGTTACTCTGTCTTATCTACCTATAACAAGAAAAACGTCCTTATTATGTCGCCTCTGTTACTCTGTCTGTTTAGTTCTTCTGTTACTCTGTCTTATCTACCTATAACAAGAAAAACGTCCTTATTATGGCCCAAGGGGGATTGTCCGTGGCGGACGGATGCCGCTGCCTAACCAAAGAACTTGATATGATAGCGTGCTAAAACTATTTTTTTTGCTTACCTTTGCGGTCATGGAACAAGAAAAG
>NZ_JAMXSP010000029.1:0-31746 GCF_025457485.1 Hallella absiana | reverse complement strand
CTATCTTTTCTTGTTCCATGACCGCAAAGGTAAGCAAAAAAAATAGTTTTAGCACGCTATCATATCAAGTTCTTTGGTTAGGCAGCGGCATCCGCCTGCCACGGACAATCCCCCTTGGGCCGCTTTCTCCTGTCAAATCAAACTGTAGGATATGGCCCATGACAACCAAAACGATGGCCAAGCCTTTTGCGATGTCTATATATTCTATTCGATTACTTATCGCTTGCATGATTCGCATTCAATAAATTAATTTTTGATCTTAATCCATTCATCCAGTATGATATCCGGACTGTCAATATTCGTCCATCTATCCGGACATACAACAAGCGGATGATTTCTGTTAAGTAAGGCTGCCCAATAGCTGAAAGTACTATTTGCCAAAATCATATTCTTGCACTGGCTCATAAGATACATATCATAAAAGCTGTTAGCGCCACGGTTGCAATCTACAACCACGATCTCCTCATTTCTCAACAGAGATTGCGCAAAGCTCAGATCATCAGAAAAGACAAAGAATGTTGGATCATCTACATTTTCGTTTATTTTCGCTAGAGCCTTGGCATAATAGTCTGACGTACAAATACCACCATATAGTTCGGGATGGTTGAGGTAATCTCCTCGGCGTATGTGTATTGAAACGGAATTCGTGGTCTGTATCTTTTCCTTTATCTTCTTGTTTTCCTCGGATAAGTCATAGTTCTTATATTGCAGACTCGACAATATGCCACTCTCTACGATATACTTCTTATCTTGCCAATAGCCTTCATGGAAAATGACATTCTCTTTATCATTTTCTTTTTCGCGAATAAACCAAACTGGCATTCCAAGATGCCGAATGATTCGACTACTCCAATAAAGGATGCCACACAATGGCTTAGACCACGAAGGTTCGTTAAGTTCAACATCAAACCATTTGGTAAGCTCAAAACCATTGTGTCCAACATGTCTGTTAGGGAAGAAGGTACAAACATTCTCCTTGCTATATTTTTTCTTAATGTATAGGTAGTAGGAATACTCAAATAGCTGATTTCCTAAACCACCTAAGATTTCAATGACTTTCATCTGTTCTTTTTGATGTCGAGGTGATGACTTATTATTCCAAAGAATCGCTTTGAAATTCTCTCTGGATTATGGTACTTTCTTATCTGTTCTCTTCCTTTCTCTGCCATTCTCTCATATTTCATAGGACAATTATAAATGCTGTTGAAAATAGCTGGAATTTCATAGGCATCTTTATACAATATGCAAGATTCCTTGTCACGAACGGCAATATTTTCTAAGGCATATTTAGTACCAACACAAAGTAAACCATTTCCTATAGCATCAAGTACTTTTCCCTTTGTGCCAGTACCAACAGTTATCGGCGTGAGTTGTATATCATACTTTACTATTTCATCAATATAATGGTCAACCCACTTTATCTGTCTAGCTTCATACCCCGTGGAATTCAACTTTGAGACTACAGACTCCCATTCTTTTCCTAAGAAAGTCAAAGATACTTTGTTGATGAGATTGTATGGATTGCTTAAGAGAACTTTTATAATATCATCTACACCAGATTTCATGTACATGTCATACTTGCCAGCAATCAACACGTTCAATTTTTTGCAGAAATGTATAGTTTTATCTTTAAGGATGTAGTGTGGATGTAAGATGAAAAAACCATTATCAAAATTAGAAGTCTTACGATACATCCGAAGGTCATCCATGCCTACGAAATGGATAAGTGAATTGGTATTTCCAGCCATACGGTCATTGTTTAATGATTTTTGATACCATACATTCATCATTATCCTCCGTAATAAACTCTGACTACAAATGGTGTTTACAAAATCTCTTGCGCATCCAAGCACATTGCTGTCAGGGGCGGAGTGTACAAAATTGAACTTTGGTAACACAAACGCCCACTTATAAAAGAAATTAGGATATGTCCAAATAACGTCTGGCTTAACATCTTCTATGAGAGTTTTGATTCTCTTAGATGGCATAATCAAATCATAAATACCCCGTGGCGAAAGAAAATTACATAGTCGATTGTTCAAAAGCCTTATTTTAGTTGGAACTTCTACTTTATAAATCTTTATCGAAAGATCTTTACCTAATTGTTGTATGTATTCTGAGCCCATCTGATTGATGTCATAAGTTATCATAGAAACTTCAACATCACTTGGCCGATACTTAAGAAGAAAGTACGGGTGAGCAGATACTCCACGGATATTTTCAACGGCTGGCGTAAAACCAGTTACAAGCAAAACTTTCATTATTGATTTATTATTGATGTTACTGCTACTAAAAGGGCATTCGGTTTATTCGTTTGAATGAAGGCATTATCTTTGCATCCAGCTGAAGTTCCTGCCAACACGTCACGATTGTCATCACCAATCATATAGCTCTGACTCAGGTCGATATTGAAGTCTTTGGCTGCTCTTAACAACAATCCCGGTTTGGGTTTGCGACAATCGCAGGCAATCTTGTATTCAGGGCGCTCACCTGCAAAGCCCTTGTCAGGATGGTGGGGACAAATGTATATTCCATCAAGGTATGCGCCTTGCTGACCAAGTAATGTCTGCATTTTGCGATGAATTTCATAAAGTTCATCCCAAGATACCTCTCCACGAGCAATGACAGGCTGGTTGGTTACGACAATTGCAAGATACCCACTTGCATTGATTTTCTTTATGGCTTCTGCTGCACCATCTATTAACTCAAAATCGTCGATCTTGCGTAAGAAACCAACATATTTATTGATGGTTCCATCTCTATCGAGGAAAATTGCCTTCTGCTGATGATTAAGATTCTTAGCTCCTACAATACCAGCCTTAAAATCTGCTTCTACTTGATGAAAACGCTCAGGGGTACCCATGTCTTTCACATACTCTGGGCTATCATAGCAAAACATTTCACCAGTTCCACAAAGCGGTTTGAGAAGTTGCCGGTCTAAATCGACTTTAGAACTTAGAACTTGGTTTTTAGAACTTAGTCCGTGCGCACCATTGTCGAATACAATATCCTGAGTTCTTAACTCATCTTCTCTAAGTTCTAAGTTCTTAATACTAAGATCTAAAATTTTAGGGTCAATTACATGCAGACCGGCATTGACACGGTTGTCATACCACAGAGGTCGCTCGTCCTCCTTGCTCAGCCATCGTTCTACCTTGCCATCCTTATCAGCGATAATCAATCCACTGTCGTATGGATGGGAATTAGGATGCGTAAAAAGTGTCACCAATCCGCCATGCTGCTGATGGTATGCAATCATTCGGTTGAAATCCACATCGAATGCTGCATCAGCATTAAGAAGAAGGAAAGGCTCATCACCGATTTTGTCTCTCAACCGGAACAAGGCACCAGCATTGCCAAGAGGAGTCTTCTCGACGAAGTATTCTATCTTTACTCCTAGTTTACTTCCATCTCCGAAGTATGAGATAATCTTATCAGCGAGGTAACCTACTGTAAGGATTATATCCTTGAATCCTTGCTGAGCTAAAGAACGTATTTCACGCTCCAGTATAGGCATTCCATCAACAGGAATCAAAGGCTTTGGAATATTGGGGAAGAGCTCTGCAATTCGAGTTCCCCGGCCACCAGCCATTATAATTGTCTTCATAAAGTTAATCTTGATTACCAAAGAAGTGATCTTCAAGCATCATGCACAAGCAGTGATATACGGGAAGATGTAGTTCTTGAATTTTGTAGGTTTCGGTTTCGCCTACATGAATACAGACATCGGCAAAAGTCTCCAACTTGTTCTTCTTCTGCCCCGTGAGACCTATCACTTTCAAGCCTTTCGACTTAGCAGTGACTGCGGCGTATAGCACATTCTTGCTGCTTCCAGAGGTGGAGATACCTAAGAACACATCACCGGGTTTGCCATAACCATTAACTTGCTGTGCAAAGACAAGCTCAGGGACAGCATCATTCATGAATGCCGTTGACAGAGCTGGTTCTCCAACCAAAGATATGGCCGGTAAAGTACCTTGTAAATTGTCGGCCAACACAGGTCCCATGTCCGCATCAATTTTTTTAAGTCTGTCAGCCTGAGCTGAGAATATCTTGCGTTTCAACTTGAACTCTTTCATAAGCTCTCCGACGATATGCTCCGAATCAGCTGCAGAGCCTCCATTACCAGCCACAAGAAGTTTTCTTCCTGCAGCATAGGCTTCTTCAAGGATGTTGTAGGCACTTGCAATATCATCCTTGCATTGTCCAAGTACTGGATAACGCTCAACTAGCAAATCCAGATTCTGTCTTGTTCTCTCTTCCATTCTAACTATTTAAATGCAAATTCTGATAATCCACCTGATCTGTGTCGTAGATCTTCCATCCGTGAACACCACCATCAGTAAAGGAGAAGGGCATCGTAAAGCCACCCAACTCGTTCAAGGCCTCCTGCACTTCTTTCTTTTTTGTTGGTTCTACGATGAACATGATGAATCCTCCACCACCTGCGCCACTGACCTTACCTGCCTTGGCTCCATGCTGGAATGCAACATCCATGGCTTGGTCAATCATGGCATTGGTGATATGTGAGCTCTGCTTTTTCTTGTTTTCCCAAGAGATTCTGAGAATATCTGCCAAACTATTGATATCGCCTTTCAGCAATGCTGTTTTCATGTCAATCGCTGTCTGTTTGACAACATGCATCGCTTCAATGGCATTCTCATTTTTGTCCTTTGTGTTCTTCATCTGCTCAGAGATGATGGCATCAGAAGAACGACTTTTGCCTGTGAAATAAAGTACCATTGAAGCCTCCAACTCATCAACAATCCACCTCTTTACTTTCAGAGGATTAACAATGACCATATCATTCTTCAGAAACTCCATATAGTTGAAGCCTCCAAATGCAGCTGCATACTGATCCTGCTTACCGCCACGGAAGCCAAGGTCTATGCGCTCAATCTCATAAGCAAGCCGGGCAAGCTCGTAATCACCAAGAGGGAGATTGAACCATTCTACAAAGGCTTTCAGAATACACACTACCATGCCAGAAGATGTCCCAAGCCCCGAACCCGCAGGCGCATCATTGTAGGTGGTTATCTTGAAGGACCTTGGAGTGATACCAAAGTCCTTGATGACACGGTTATAAACTCCTTTGATAAGCGGTGCATTATCATCTATATCAAGATGGTCACTAACTGGATGACATTCATGTGTATGAGCATCGTAGGCTTCTATAGCAATCTTATCGTCATCTGTCTCCTCAATGGTACAGAAACAATAGAGATTAATAGTTGCGTTTAATACTAATCCCCCGTATATGTCACTGTATGGAGAGACGTCACTTCCTCCACCAGCTAATCCAAGCCTGAGAGGTGCTTTACTTCTGATTATCATATTTTGTCGTTTGATTATAAAATTGTAGGCTTCAACGTGTTCTTACGCTTGTGCCAATAATCTATTCCATATTTGTTCTTTAACAAAGATGCTTGAAAAAGATACAAAGCAACGATATTTGCTGCAGTGTTGCCTGACCCACCTGTGAAATATTGAATAGCCGGCATCTCCATTAGCATATATAAGGCAAATAACTTCAAGTATAGATCAATATGCTTACGCTCCTTAAAAACATGATAAAAGAAATATGCAATTACAGCAACATAAACAAGACCATATACTGAATACACACCCACAATCCCTATATCTTCACGCCACAATCCTATATTTTCACCATACATTGATTGAAAAGAGGATATTTCATTTGCATAAGCTGTGCCCGTTTGAGGATCGCCGTTACCTAACAAAATAGCTAAAATTTTCCCACCATTATAGGTAATTCCATAAAAGGCCCACGACATAGACCTAGCTTCGTATGACCAGTCATCTTTACCAGACATCTCAACGAAAGCCCCGAACCAACTATCAAAATTATAATATACTATTGCAGCAAAAATAGCAACTATAGAAAATTGATAAAATTTAATTTTTTTAGACAGGAACAAACCCAAAAACAGTGAAATAGCAACGGTTAAGTATATCTGCCTAACAGACATCAAATAAACTGTGAAAATTGCAATTATGAAAACTACAAGAGGTTTAATGATTTTATGTTGGCTAATTACTTTAGAGTAGGCCATAAATAATAATATTATACAAAATTCTCCACCAAATAGGCTAATACGAACATTGCTACCGCGAGATGTATCACCAAATTCAGAATTGCTAAATATTAAGGTAGGGTAGGTGAACTGCTGAATAATATAAATAGAACAATATGCGATACCAAAAATTAATAATATCTTTTCGAGATTTACTTTTCTGTATCCTGGTCTTGAGAATAAGAAATACATGGAATAGGTTAAGTTTTGCATTGTAACCATTGTAGTATCCATGAATCCCTGACCGTGAAGTACATAAGCGGGTATTAAACTTAACCAAGGTACTAGCATTAGCATAATTACGGTTTTATCAACAAAAGTTCTTGGTCTATAAGCAGATTGGAAAAGCAATATGATTGATAAAGCCAAAGCTAATATACGCGAAATTCGTCCCCACAGCACATTATCAAATCCTGTGTAGGAAAAGAATTTAATGTATAGAAGAATCAGTAATATAATTATTAATTTTTGTCTCATCTTCAATTATGATTTTTACGGCCCAAAAATAGAATCGAGAAAATGTTGGATGTCCTAATTATATGCAAGACTATTAAGCATAATCCGATGTTGAAAATTGTAATGAATGAAGAAGATAATATTTGAATGGACATGCTACATAGTTTCTCTTCTATGGTGCCATTTGCAAGGTTATTTATTAAAGTTCGTGTCCCGGGTATATATATCTTAAAATATCCATGAAGTAGATAAAGCTCTAATGAGTACTTTCCTATGAGCGTGAAGAACTTCTTTATACCCCCCCCTATTAGAGACGTATTCTTACAAATATATTTGATACAGACAACGCCGGACAAAGCCCCTAAAGCTGCATGAATACGACCGTATACATGAAAAACTTGTAATATGTCACAAGATATGAATAATGAAGAAAATATTAGTAGGCTTAAAGTATATACTATATTCTTGTCTAATAGTTTTTTTACTAAATCATACCTTCTGCAAATACATCCGAAACAGAAAACAAGATAATGCTGTCCTGCTAGAGATTGAAAACTTAAGAATCGCTCTTCGATTGGATTATGAAGACCAGCAATAACATTAATGCCTATATAGGCTAATGCATAAAATGAAAAGTCCCAACCTCTTCCTAGTTTATATTTGAACCTTATAAATTCATAGAATGTATTAATAACTATTGCTTCAAATAATGTTCCTAAAAACCAGGGACTTTTAAAAGGAATATCTAATACGAAATAATTGAAAACAGAGAATGTTACTAACGGTACAATCAATGTATAGAATCTCCGCCATAATGTGGATAATGTAGTTCCTTCATTATACTCCTTTCCGACGAGAAGAAATCCAGAAACCCAAAAGAATATTGGTACATGAAAGATGTTTATAAGGTTAAAATATACATCATTAATAGGAGAATAACTTGACGATTGCTCCCAATGTAATGAATGTCCTGCAATTACAAAAAAAATAGCTATTCCTTTCAGTACATCAAGGTACTCAATATGTTTTTTTTGTTCTATCATATCATTGACTTTATCAGATTATTCCAAATCAATCTTTCTGGATGATTATAAACTTTTCGTTTTTTATGCCAATATAACAAAGATGTTATTCTGTTGTTTGATTTCATATCAATGAGCATATAATATTTTATTTGACCAAGAAAGAATTCTTCTAATTGTTTTAACGTCTGTTTTCTAAAGGTGTCAGACAATAGCGAGTGGTCAATACTAGCCTTATCTAAGAAGTTTTTTATCATTTTAAATTGAAGATACACTGTACTCATCTTTTCCCTATTGTGGGAGGATGAACTTATAGATTGACTATTTGATCTATATTGGAAAATAGGAACTTGCGTATGCGCAATACCATCTTTTTCAGCTGCCCGAAAGACAGAAATGTTATCACTGCCCCAAGCATAAGGCAAATCATAAAAACCACCTTCTTTTCGTAGTAAGGCTACATCAAATAGAAAATCTCCTATAAACTGCGTTCGACCTGACAATCTTGAATAGATGAGGCTGTAAACGCTTTCCTTTTCTGGAAGTGGCTGTAGTATGTTTATTAACTCACTATTTTCATCTATTATTTCTGTCCAACCATGATAGACACCAAGCCCCGGATATTTCTCAATCAGCTTCACATATTCCTCTAGGCAGCTGGGTAGGAGCTTGTCGTCATCACCCATGCAGATAATATAGTCGCCGGTGGCATATTCGAGGCACTTATTCCAGTTGCCGACAACGTGCTCTGCGCCAAAGCCAGCTTTGTTCTTATAATATCTGATGCGTGGGTCGTCGTACTTGCTAACGATACTGTCCAAATCCTGTGGCGATGCATCATTGACGATAATCAGCTCAAAGTTCTTATACGTCTGCGCCAAAATGCTGTCGATACACTCCGCCAAGAACTGCGCCTTGTAGGCAGGTACCGTCACGCTGAATTTAATATTTTCGGTCATATAATAACGAATCTCGATTCTCTTAAATAGTCTTTACTCTTCGCTTACCTCCTAATTTATGGCTAACTCCATACCAATAGCTGTAGCACGGCAGGATAATTATACTGGCGAACAATAGTGTCCACAATTCATCGTAGTTGGGTATTGTATTGCTATTGTTAAATCCAAAGAGTATACAGACTATATAGAACAAGATCCAATGAGCACAATAATAATCCATTGATGTTCTGCCGATGCTTGTCAAAACTGGTAATTGAAAGACAATCAATTTAAAGAGATTGTTAAAGATAACGATTCCCGCAATGGATGCAATTACTCCTGTAATCCAATATCCACAGATTGTTCTATCATCTCGAAACCCTATCTGTGAAGGTAAGAATGCAATTATCAAACCAAATATAATGATGCTTGTAATCAAAAATCGTCTATCATATTGCTTATCCTTCAAATAATATCCTGTCAAGTAGAACTTTATGCCTAATGGAGTATTAACCAGCCAATAGGGTGTATGAGCGACATGTTGTATTAGTATTGTTCCACCCCCCCCTAAAATAACAGAGACTGTCCAAAGATATACCTTTTTTATCTTATATTTGTCTGCTAGTGCAACTATCGACTTTACAAGGAATAGTGTCAGTAGGAACCATAGTGCAAGATTTCCACCCGCAGATCCTTCGAATGCAATACCAATTATGGGGTCTAAAACAATGTTCCTCCAGTTGAGTGTACCCTGCTGATAGAGCATTGTCCATAATGCCAACTCACCAATAATTGTATATACAATGTAAGGTATGAGTAGTTTCTTACTCCATTTTATTATTGCAGCCTTTGTATTCGCTTGTTGCTTATAGTACATCCCTGATTTATAAAAGAACCAGGGCATGAACATAAACAGCACGTCGTTACCATATACATAGAACGAATCGTCCGTTGTCCCAGACCATTGAAACGCATGGCCTATTATCATCCAAATGATAAAAAGTCCGCAGACAGCATCAAGAGAGGTGTCGCGGGATGGAAATATACTGTTTTGGATCATAAATAACTATAGTTCTTTATTGATTGGTTATTCTCCAGTGCGATCAGCAACTGATCTTCATATCATAGTAAGCTATCCCATAGTCCTTGCATGCCTCAGTAGCTTCTATCTCCTTCCAGGCTTCATGGAGGAAATCAAGATCGGACTGAGGGATCAGCCCGGCAGTATGGGCACTCTTGATGATATCAAGGAGGAGGTCGCAGGAGTCGTCGGGATCATAGATGTCGTCGAAGTAACACCAATGTTCATCGGAGATGAAGTGACGGCACATGGACTTGACGGTCTGGAGGAAGAGGAGGATGGCAGCATGGGAATCGCCGATGGCAAACTGTAACTTTATCTCCTTTTCCACCCAATCATAGATGTCGTGACCGATGCGGGTACACTCCCAGTCGATATGGTCCGGTGCGAAGAGCTGCTCGATGTCATTGTTCAGAGGTATGAGCGAATGCTTCTCGGCTTCTTGCATTGCCTTAAGTTTGGCTCCTCTCTCCTTGCGCAGCTGTTCTCTTCTCATCTCAGCCTGTTCCGCCTTGGAAGGGAAGCGGTCGATGTGGATCGGCTCGCCGGTAAGGGTGGTGTCGGGGATCAATGACTGCAGTGCGGTTGGATTAAGTTCCCAGTCTGTGTAAAGAGGAGAATGGGAGTTGATGATCTCGGTTGCCTCAGACAGTGCGGTTTGGTTGTTCCAAACGACGGCACTATTGACCATTGCCTTGTAGCTGGTCTTGACGAGTTTGCGGAGTCTTGCTGTATACTGATTGAAGTAGGTATCGAGTTCGTGACGGGCTTTCCACGAAGGAAGATGCTGGCAGAGGAGCGACGTCTGGGCATAAGCAGCATCTGGACGATGGGCTTCCAGACACTTTTCGATGTTCTTCGTCATCATCTTCTCCAAGGTACGGACCTGATAGAGGAAGTCATCGGAGTCGTTCGGTGTCCACTCAATAGCTGAAGTGATGTAGTAGTCATACCAGTCATTGTAATCGACAGTCAGTCCTGCCGGTATGTATCCGAACTTAGGGATCTTACGTAGTTCATTCCGGTGCTTCGCTACCTTCTCTCGTTCCTTCCAATGTTGTTCTTCCTTGTATCTACTCTTGACCTGCGCCTCTATCTGCCGGAACGCTTCCGACGCCATGGCTTTCTTGTTGATGAGTCCCGGCAGCCTCTCCTTCAGATAGTTTGCCCACAGTCTTTGAGATCTGCCACAAGATGAGGCTTCATCGGATTCTGATGGATGTAACGTAGGAGGGTGAAGAAATAATCCCAACTCTCTACGGGCTGACTCTTGAAACGCTCCTGAAAGAGATGGCCTATGCGGTCGTATTTGTGATTATAATAATAAACGTATGAGGAGGCAATCCGCTTCATGGAGTCTCCAATGGGTTCGTCATTCTCTTGTATGAGCAGGTGGATATGGTTTCCCATAAGGCACCAGGCATAGATGAAGCAATGGCGGATTGCTGACTCTTGTTGGTCATCCTGTTCTTTTGGGAGCGGCATCGTGAGTTTGGAAGCAAGTTGCCCTCGCTTTTGTAGGTTGTGACTGACTGATGGTCGAGTATCAACCTGCCATCCACACAAATGCTGGAGGATATGAACGAAATGTTCGTAATCCTCTGAGCACTCAAAGATCTGCTGTTTGTTCACACCTCTTAGGATGGCGTGATAAACTTTGAAGTGAGAATGTTCTCTTGGCTGACGTGGCATGATGAATATCGCCTTTCAGTAGTTATATGGTGTATGGGTCAAGGTACCTGTCCCCCTGACCCTCAGACTCAGGACCCTCAGTGGAGGGGGTAATAGAAAGCTTCTTCATTTTTACAATTTTAATATTTGTTCTGTCTGCTGCGGAGAGACTTCCCTTTGATTCCACTTGCTATAATAATAATCTCGTTTTGCCCTTCTCTTATCTTCAAATTTATCAACTCCATTAAGAGCATCTTCTATTTCACTGCAAAGAGTTTCTTTGTCAGAGCAGATAGGACCAGGAATGTTAGGCTTGTATTCTTCATACATACCACGATCATGGGCGAGATAATCATTAAGATCGAAACAGTAGAATATTTGAGGACGATCAAGAAGGAGATGGTCAATATAGCAACTGGAATAGTCGGTAATTAGTATATCAGCACAATCAAGGATTATCTGAGAAGGAGTCGTCTCATGTGTAATCTCATAAATACACGAGAATTCTGAACCAATTGTAGGTTCATTCCGATGATAGAAATGCTTCTTAATTAAAAAAACAGCATTATATTTCTCACATAATTCATTAATCCTCTTTAAATCAAGCAACTTATACATATCCATTATTTGTTTTCCTTCCCTTCTATGAGTAGGCATATAAACGATAATCTTCTTGCTGCTAAATCTTTCTCTATATGGATTCTTATGTTCTACATAGAAATAGTCATTTCGTGCTTGTCCTACATCTATAACGTGCTTATCATCAGAACGAAAACAACTTATATATCTTCTCTTGATCTCAGGACTTGTTGCAAAATGATAACAATGACGATGTGGAAAACTTTGTAAAAAGTATTGCAGTTTAGTTCCTATAGTTTCTCTTGGTCTAGACAAATCATCATCAAATACGACTTTTTTAAGTGGTACGCCATGCCAAAGGTTAATGAACCTAGCTCCACCCATTAATTTCATCAATTTTTCTCCAATATCACCTCCCAAATTGTATGTCGCTGTGATAACATATCTTGCTCTTAAGGAAAGATATATTGCTTTCCAAGAGTGACTTTTACATACAGGAAGGTTTTTGCTTTTAACTATTTGGTAAACCATGTCATTTGATGTTATCCAAGTGACTTTAAGGTCTTTTCTAAAATTATATATGTACTCGAAAAGATATTTTGGATTATCATCATATTTATTGCCAAACCACGCCCCAAAAATCATCAGATTTCTCTTTCTTGGGAAAAGCATCGATAAATACAATATTGTAGTATCTATAAAAAATTTCCCCCAATACTTAATGCTTTTAAAAACTCTCATAGTTTATTTATATTAATTTTTGATCTAATTATGAATTTTACTCAGAACAGCATTTATAACTATCTCTCTCTCATGTTTCGTCATACCCAGATATAGAACACTTAATATAGTAGAAACACCGCTAACTATGATGACAACTCCTGTTCTAATAAGTGAAGTGTCCATATTAAAGTATATAATAGCAGGCAAAATAAAGGAAATAATTGTCGTTGTGGAAATCCTAAAAAGAACCTCATGAAAGAACATTTGAGGAGGAAAGCCAATTAATCCTTTAACCATATAAAGCTTTACAAATATCAAAACAAAATAGATAACAAAGAAAACAACATAAGATATGTATGCTGGCAAACCTATTGCGAACAGCCCCCATGATATAGGAAATACTAGCCAACTTACTGATGATATATAAATATAGTATTTCTTTATTCTGCCAGTTGCCAATACTGCCATAGTCATACTATTGGCAACCATATCAAACAGTGTTCCAATCATGGAAAGGCGTAAGAACAAAGGTGCTTCTGGAGGATAATTCTTTAACCATAATCTCATAATCGTCTCTGTTTCAAACATAAAAGGGACAACGAATACTAACATTAATAGGTAAGAGAATTTTGCTCCTCTGCAGATCAAGCTGAATAGATAGTCCATTTCACCTTTTGCATAAGATTTCATAATCTGAGGATTAATTGCAGTGGTGAAATTGGTAACGAATTGCTTTACGATTCCTTCTACCTGGTTTGCAACACCTCGAGCAGCGTTAGCAGTTACACCAAAGTAAATATTAGTCAGTATATTAACTCCTTGGGTATTAAAAAGGTAAATACCTGAGCTGAACAGATTCCATCCGGCAAATTGCCCCATATCCTTTATAAGAGACTTATCGAAATAGAAATGATAATGCGCCTCTTCAAAATGACTTCCACAATATATGCCATAAATAATTCTGTCCAGTATACCAACGCATAAGAATAGGAAAGAGTAAGTAATCAGCTTATCAAACGGTGATATATAAAGCATATAAACTATTATCAATTTCATGGTAACGTCAAATATACTCATATACGCATAGACATTCATTCTCTCGTGAGCAATTATAGTTGCATTGTAAGGCACACTTATTAAGTTTACGACAAATGACAGTAGAGAAAATTGCAATACCCAATTAGCGGCATATAATCTTCCTTCCGGAATGCTCATTTTGTTATTAAGAAACCAAATAGAAATAGGTTCAGCTACCAAAAGTATTATAACTGACATTCCAAGCATAATAGTCACGCTTGTTGAAAATACTTTTTTTAGTCTGTCAATATCTCCTTTTCCAAGTGCAACATTTATATAGCGTCCTATAGCTGAGGATAATGATCCTGTAAGAAGAGAAAACATTGACACAAATCCAGCTACGACATTGTTTATACCGTAATCGGATATGCCCAATGTATTTAAAACAACACGACTGGTGAAGAGCCCGACAGCCATTGTGATGAACAGTCGAACATACAACATCAAAGTGTTCTTTGCTATGCGCTTATTATTTTCTGCGTTCGAACTCATTTTTTTGTCATGTTGCTATTGATGAATGAATATTTGAACAAGATTTTATTTATAACAATATCCTCCATCAACATTTAAAATAGTTCCATTAACAAATGGATTATCAATTATAAATTCGTAGGCTTTTGCAATTTCGCTAACCTTTGCGAATCTATGAATCGCAGTTTTATCGCAAATATTGTTACGAATTTCATGTGGTTTCTTCTTTTGCCACTCAGTATCGACAAACCCCGGTGCTACTACATTTACAGTAGTATCAGTTCCTGCGAATTCTTTCACAAGGTTCATTGCTAAAGCATGAACTGCGCTTTTTGTAACGCCATAAGCTAAGACTGTACCATGGGGATGGAGCGCCATTTCACTACCTGTAAATATAATACGACTACCATGAGGTATTATATCATATAGTTCTCTTAGCAATATGTAATGGCTATTAACTGCCACTTCCATCATTGCATCCCAATCGGAATCTTTGCTATCTTGGAATTTTTTCCTTATAGTAATTCCCGCATTACAAACTATACAATCTATGTGAGAATAATCTTTTTTTATAGATTCTATAAATGTGTAAGTTTGTGCACGAACACTTTGATCTACTTGTGTTACTTGTAAATCAAATTTACATTGCTTCATTTCTTTTTCAAATGCAATTGCTGAATCTTTATCATGCGCATAAGTGGATATAACTTTATAACCTTTCTTTAAAAGCATTTCCGTAACTCCACGTCCAATACCTTTAGTTCCACCCGTTACAATAGCATTTTTCATATTTCGATGAAATTTATTCTATTAGTAAAGTGTTCCATACATTCTGCCATCTTAATGCTTTCTCTTCTTCTGAGACGAGCTGATGACTTTCTATGATTCACGATCATGCTGATAAATTCCTGTATTTCGTATCGCAGTCCGTCACCGTCCCAACTATAGAAATACTTCTTATTCTGGTTTTGGTCTTCGTAGCGTAATTCGAAGTAATCTGTTTTCCACCACGGTGCAGGTACATAAGCATATCCCTTTGTTCCAGATACAACCAAGTTGCCTTCTGTCTTAACACCGAGCCCTAGTTTAAGGCTACATACAGCTTTATCGTAGCGAAGAATGGCTTTTGTATAAACATCAACGCCATTTCTCATTCTGCTATAGATATTCATATTTTTAATATCTATGCCACATAGCCTAATTATAGGTAACAAAGGATATGAGCCCATTTCATAGAAGCTGCCACCTGCCTGTTTGGGGTCAAGTTCACGAAGTGTTGGGTCTCCCCATACTTTTGACTCTGAAGCATCAACATCTACTACTTCACCTATAAGTCCGGTTTTAATCAACGTTACAAGGTGGTTAAAGGCAGGACAAAATGCAGTTTTATTGGCTTCAAGCAGCACAAGACTTTTGCCTTCTGCTAACTTATACAATTCTTTAGCTCGTTTACTGTCCAAAACGAGTGGCGTTTCACAAAGTACATGCTTTCCTTGTTCTAATGCATACTTTGTTTGCTCATAATGCTTTAGATGTGGAGTTGCAATGTATACAGCATCAGAGTTTTCTACAAGTTCTTCAAAAGAAGAGAATGCCTTACACTTGTGCCTGTCTGAAAATGTATTTAGAGTTTCTTTATTTGTATCGAAAGCTCCTAATACACTGACTTGACTTACAAAACTTGATTCCTTAGGGAATTTGTTGGCAACTCTTCCACATCCTACAATTCCGATTTTAATATCTTGGTCTCTTTCGGCACGCAGCATAGTAGAAGATATGCCTTCTGTGCGTGGTAAATAAACTACTTTACAATATTCCTTAAGATAGTCAAAATGCCCTTCCCAATCTGAACCTACTGTAAAGATGTCAACATCATATTTTTGAATATCGTCTATCTTCTGACCTACATAATCTTCTATGATTATCTTATCCGCAAGACCAGTCTTTTTTACAGCTTCAACTCTCTCAAGAACGTTGTTCTTAACATTTAGTTTACCACGTTCTCTGTCAAAATTATCATTGGTAACACCTACTATAAGATAGTCACCAAGAGCCTTTGCTCGTTTTAAAAGATTGATATGACCTTGATGTAATAGGTCATAAGTTCCATATGTGATAACTTTTATCATAAAATTATGACTTTTTGTAAACGATCAATTGCTACCTATAGGCATTAAACACGGTACTTTCGAGTACCCCATTCTCTGCTAGGCAGAGTAAATAATAAGCGTTTTTGATCAATATTGATTTATCCGAACAACATCCGAGCGTAGTCATGATATCAATCTGAGAACTACTTGAAGAAGCTCTGAAATAATTGTAAACGTCCAATTGTTGCTTATCAGCTTTAAACAGAGTACTTTCGAGTACCCCGTTTTATGCTAGGCTGAGTAAGATTTAAGACTTGTTAATCAATAGCGAGTTGTCCGGGCAGCATCTGAGCGTAGTCACGACATCCCTCAGAGAACTTCTTGAAGAAGCTCTGAAGATACTTCAACACTTTCACACCCATCATCCGGCAAGTCTGGATAATGGTATTATAGGTAGCCGCGCAATCGATGCCCTCCTCACTTCCGAAGGTCATTGTATTCTTCCGGTCTACGGTAAACGGACGCACATTTCTCTCGGCAATGTTATTGTCGATACTGTACTCTCCATCGTCCCTGTATTTCATGACTTATCCATTTTAAGGTACTCCTGCACAGACTCAGAAGTTGTCTCCTGAGCCTCCAATTCACGCCGCATATTGATGTTTTTGGCAAGGCTTTTGCCCTCCGTCTTATAAAGGAAGAGCTCCTTTTCAAAATCTGATGTTCTCACCATAAATTGTATGAATTTAAGTCGAGGACAAAAGTAACGCATCTTAAGGCTTTAAGCAATACGTCATTTTTGGACGCTTACTATTTAATTAAGAAATATTTTCCTACAAAAACTATTAAAGGAGAAGAAAGTCTCATATAACTTGTTAGCATTCGACTATTAAACTTCTGACCTATATATCTTGAAATTCTTTAATGCATATTCTATATGACTTAGTTTTTTAAATATTGCTGGGGGATCTGCTTTTAAAGATTCGAGTTTATACTTAAGAAGCTTTGAATCGTAATCATTAAGATCAACAATTACTTTCTTTAATTCAGTAATGCCAAGTTCGGGATTTTTAACTAGCCCTTCCGTAATATTATAAAGTTTATATCCAAGTTTCTTGTCTTTAGCTTTCTTTCTGTTGACAAGTTTATCAGCTATAGCTTTAACATTCTCTATTATTTCTATATACTCAGATCCATAACGTCTTTTCATCCTAGTAATATACTCAATTAATTGGTATTTTGAGAATGATGCGTCTTTTGACCTGTGATAAATGATAAGTAACAAGTCTACGGTATCTATAATGTAACCAATTTGATGCAGAGAAAAATATTCAGAAAACTCTTTATGGGCTGGATAATCATCGGTAATAAATAGGGTCATCTTCCCACTTTCTTTATGCTCTTTCAAACATAAACCTGCTGAAAATAGTTCTCCATTAGGCTTCTTCTGATGATTGCTGAACTTTACAAGTTCGTTCATCATAATATTCTGATCAAAAGAGCGAATTTCTTCATTTGTCGTCTGATAACAATATAGCATAGGAGCGTTTTTATTAATGCGCTCTCTAACGTCATTGTCCAATGGGTTTTTGTTATAATTATCCATAACTTCACGGATAACAGTCTCTGCTATTTTTGGAGATTTGTTCCTTATCCAATCTTCAAGAAACTCGTTATCAGAGTCAATCCGCATTATGTTAATAATGCTACAAGCATCAAAGACAAGAGTCTCGTCCATTAGTTTTTCCAGTCGATTCCTATAATATCAGACTTGTTCTCTGTATAGAATTTCATATCTACCTCATTTACGTCCTCAATATCAGCTGTTTCGAGCAATAAAGATAGAGCCTCGTTGAATCTACGAATTGAAACGTTACCTAGATCGCTAATTAACTGATCCAACATATCAGTTTTGAACGGCATATAAACATCTTGAGTTTCTGTGATTCTGAACTGAGATAGTAAATCCGAAAGATATTCCATGAATTCATTTTGACTTGGCAAAGGAAACTCAATCTGTTCCTTAACTCGTGATCTAACAGCGTCTTGAAGATACGAACTTAAATCTGTCTTATCAGCGAATGCTGTAAGCGTTAGATTTATAAACATAAGAACATTACTCGGGGCTTTGTCCATTACCCCCCTAATAAAACTATTTATTACTGTTACTACAGAAGCACTTTGCATCACAATATCCTCGAACTCGTCTATCCATATAATAACGCACGAATATCCATTAATGGGATCTGAAGTTATCAAAGAGAAAAATGCAGACAAGAAGTCAATATAGTCACTGTCAGAAGTTAGATAACGCGGCAGTCCAATCTGTTCGAGCAGTTTAGTATTTCTTCGGCCATACAGATAGTTAATAACATCCTCTACATGATACGAACTATCCTCTAATTGTTCATTAATACTTGCCTTAACAAAGGTTCTTAAAACATTTTTTATAAACACATTGTCAGTTACAGAATCAATGTAAGTATCAAGATTTACATATTTATGAAGATTTACAAAGATTTTGTTGAAATCAAGTTTGTCAAGTATGTGTAGATATAATTCCCCAACGGCATTTTTCCCTTTGGGTAAATTTATTACAATTGATAAAGGAATCGACTTGCCAGTATCATTACATAATTCTTGCAGGATTTCTATTTTACTAAAATATCTTGCTGCATGGGTTTTACCTGATCCGTATTCTCCCCAATTAAGTACTATTGACGAATTTTGAATACGTATTGACTTCTTTATCCTCTTTTCAAACTTTTTCTTTATAGCAGAAAATCCAGCCCAAACGACGTCATTACCTAAGGCAGGGACAGTCCTAAATGGATTTTCTTTAAGATTAAATTTTTCAAACATGATTTTATCTTTTTTGAAGGTATCCGTCACCATATGAACGTTGGAATTTTAAAATGTATTTATTATTATTTTTAATATAACCTACAATATCGTTAGCATCAATAATGATATTATATTCCTCCATCATTTGTAGTTTTACATAAGTTAACAATACGGAGAATGTAACCCTGTTCCTAATAAGGGTCTTAAAAAGCGAGAAGCTTTTTTCAATAAGACTGTCGAGATATGAAGACGCTTTACTATCATAAATAACATATTGTAAGTCATAAATACTATCGACTATGCGCATCATTGATGCATTAAGCCCATTTTGTATATTAGTCGTTTGTTTATGATTAATATCCTGCAAGACTGTCATCCATATTATAAGGCGTTTTCCTGCAACCGTTAAGCTAAATGAAAAGTCATTCGTTAAATTAATAATATCCAAATCATAGAGCCAATTTAGACGAGGAATAAGTATATGGTCAAGATAGACTTCTGTTCTTTGCCAATTTTTGATTCGCCCTATAACATTTAATATTTTCAATTTTTTATCAAGTGGTATATTTTCACCTCCACCTATTACATTATGCAGATATTCCAATACAGATTTTTGAAAACCTTTCTTTAACTTTTCATACGTACATCCAACATGAGTAAAAACATAATATAAGATAGTAAATATGTATAAATAGTCATAAGAAAGTAATGCCTCAAGAAAAAATGCTTTGTCTGCTAAATTTAGTTCGAAGACATTTCCTTCTATATGAAGAGATTGCAGATAAGCCCTACTTGTCTTGCCTATTTGAAACATCTGTAAATTTTTACTCAAAAGTTGAAGTCTTAGTGCTAATTCTGTATATGGTTTTAGAGAACTACCAGTCTTACTTGCTAAAATTAAGCCTGTTGTATTTTTATATTGTTTCAAATAACTTTCATACAAAGTAGCATTAGCGTTGATTTCTCTTAAAAGTTTTGATTCAGGGATCAAATCCTTATCATTGAATAAACTAAGAATAAGTTTAATGTAGCCTAATCTCCTTATTTTCAAGTTGTTTGGAGCTATGAACAGAGAATATTGACTGTTATCAAGTTGAAAAGTTATTTCTTCATTTATCTCCTCAATCGGATATGATTTATTACTTTCGCTAATCAGCCATTCATACAGTAAATTGTTGTCCCAAAATATATTTCTTATAGTAACGACAAATCCATAGACCATTGGATTTGGCTCAATGTAATTATCCTTATATTCGAAATATCCGACTTTCCAATCCTTAACTGCATTTTCAAACTCGGAATTAATATGACGTAAAAAAATAGCTAACATACTATAAAAGGCTTCTTTCCCTGTATAATCATCTTCGTAAACCGGGGCTTCACGGGAAATGGAAATATCTGTAAGTTCATGACTATTTATCCAAGATGATAAATTAATTTTGTCTATATCAGGAAAATCATCATCATATTCCTCTTCATCGTCAATTTTAAAGAAGAAATGAATATAAAGATACCCTATTTCAAGCATCAACTCTTTTCTGCGGACTGCAAGGATTAGACTTGACGCTTCATTAATTAGTAACTCTATGTTTTTATAAGATAAATTCATGTCAAACAGATATCGTGAGTCAAAGTATTTTATCTATACCTTCTTTTATTTTATCTGTTAAATAATCAAAGCCAATTAAATTAGGGTTTTCTTTGACGTCTAATGCTATCATCTCCAGTCCATCATCAAGGTGCAATTTGAAGTATCTGGGGATGTCCTTGTTTGATGAATTGATGTGGTAAAGAGTACAAAGCATAGCTTCATATATGTTATAATAGCTACCAAAAAGAATCTTCTTGGAGTATTCCTTTCCTCCTGAATCACTAACATCAGAAGGTTTAAATTTATGACCCGACTGCATTGAATAGGTCAATGCTATACGAGCTATAACATTTTCTGCACCAAGCCCAAACTTATGAGTAAGATTGGTGACAACCTCCTTATTTTCCTTGCTTGTTTTAATTGACGAAAACATGCTTATGAATCTTCTTAATTGTAGATCCCTCAAGGGTATTGGTAATCTCAAATTGTTGATTTACTATAGGCTCAAGCCATCTATATTCAGTAGTTGTTAGCTCCTTATTCGCAATAGGGAACAAGACTACTTGTCTTGATATTCGAGGATAGAAATCTGTAATAATCGTCTGAGTATGACGTTCATCAAACTTTTGTAGAGGGCTATCTATGAATACTGGAAATTCAATTTCTGACTCTTCAACAAGCGTTTGTAAAAGAGCAGAAGCGTACAACTGTTGCTCACCCTTCGACAAGGTATTCTTCTTGATCTCCTCACCATTTCTGCCTACAAGAATAACATTTAGTACTTTGCCCTCATCTTCTATTATTATGTCTTTGATAAAGTCTTGCTTGTGCATGAGATTATTAAGAATGCGTATCATTTTCTTCTTTATAGAAGCCTTCTTATCAAACTTAAGAGATCTCAAGAAGGTTTCTAGCTCTTTAACAAGTTGACCAGCAAGTATATTTTTCCTGGAATCTTTTTCAAGGATCTTTGCTTTATGCTCATATCTGTTTGCTTGCTCAACGACTTTATCAAGTTGATTTTGTAATGAGCCAATTTCCTGGTTTATCACAGAAATATTTTGTTCACAAGCTTCAATCTGTTCGTGAAGATTTTTAGCTTTCAACTTGAGCTCTTTTATATATATATCACTTGCTTCAACTTGCGCCTGGTGAATTCTTCGATTGAGCTTTTCGATTTTTATTTTGTTTTGTTTGTAGTCATCAATCAGTTTATTAAACTCTATTTGATATGTTCCACTAAGATTATGGAATACTGACATAAAGTCATCATATTCTTCTTTAGTGATATTCAGTTGTGTATCATCATTAATAGCCACACCGGTATATTGTTGTAGAATGTCATTAATTCCATCCTTTAAAGTTTCTTTGGATGGTCCATCAAAAAATACATTATCAAGGTAATTACCTATGGAGACTCTTATACTATTAACGACTTCATTTTGCTTGTCAAAATTGTTTTTTGACAAAATTACTCTGTAGTCATGTTCAACAACTGATTTAGTGTCAGAAAGTAAAGCACCAGCAATGGCTAGCGGAGCTAGTTCAAGGAAACCATTTAACTTCTTCTTTAAATGTTTGTTGTAAACCTCACGATTTTCACGTTCTTTTTGCGTCTTATTGAGCTCGGCAACCGTGATATTACTTCCTTCCTTTAGGAGCTTTATAGAGACAGAATTATATTTTTCTTTAAAAGTTGCAAGTTTAGCAATTTCTTCTGATAATAAAGCTTTCTTTGCATTAAGATTGAATCCTATGTCTTTTATAGCGTTCTTCAATTGAACAAATATATGAAGTTCTTTTTCAGTAAGCGCATCCTTTGCGTATTTTTGCCTGAGATTAAGAAGATTAGATCTTAGATCCTCATATTTTTTTACCCCTAACACTTGATTAAAAGCATTACTAAGGCGAATTTTTTCATTAATTGACTGATCCTCTGCTATATTAACTACACGTTCAGAATCGAAGAAAAAAAGCCTCGCAATGTCCTTACTAAGGATGAAGTCATTAATGAAAATGTCGTATCCAATCTGTTTGGCAAGTTCATTTTCATGTCCGTCAATCTTAATGTCTATAGATTCACTTTTCGAATTTAAATCATAAGATCGTCTTACAAAAAGAGACTTGCAAGGGACCGGAGGTATAGAGATGTTTTCAAATTCTATTTGTACACTATACTTTTTGTCTTCATCACTTTCCAATTCAACATAATGGTTGAGATTAGAATTTAGATATGCTTTATATCCGTTCTCGCTAATTTCTTTTTTAATAGAATCATCAACATCAATAACCATCTTGCCATACAAGCACCATAGTAAAGCATGTAAAAACGTGGTCTTGCCAACCCCATTCTCCCCAAATATCAAAATGACATTCTTTTTGTCAGTCACATGAAGGTCTAGAGAGACATCCCCTTTATATATTCGGAAATTATGTAGTCTTATACTTTTTATAATCATTGGTTTTTCTCCAAAAATAATTCTAGCTGATGTTCTATATCGTTTTGAAGACCATACTTACGCATCATTAAGTTCTTAGACTTCTGCAATGCCAATAACTCTTGTATAAGCTGATAGTGACTTTCTTCTTTGCAACTCTTCTCCAACAGGATACGCTCATCAAGTGGAATCTGATCGTTAGGGATATCATAACCATATACATTATTATATATGTCATTCACTGTGGGAGTAAAATATCCGTCTCGATACCACAGAATTTGTATTGCTATCAATTCTTGCTGAGTTATCAACTCGATACTTCCTCTATGTTGCTGAGTCGATTTTTGAACTTCTAAAAGTTCTTTAAGAATCTGTTGGCGATATTCTATGGTATAATTTCCTTGATTGTGGCCAGTATCATCAACTGCTCTTTGATTGTTACGACGACGGTCACGCCTATATTCAGATTTATTGCGGTTTTCAACAAGTCTATTGCGGAAGTCCAACAATGGCTTCATCCATTTTACACCATTATTAATTAACGCTGTCATAGATTTATCTTCTACAACAACTGTACATACCCAACATCCAAATCTGCTTTGACCACAAGACGGTTGTTTTGTACTTGTCATCATTGTGGGGCATTCATAGTCATCCGCTGACGCGTCCTTATATATATTGAAAAGAATGTTATTGTCAAATCCCCAGGGGCTAGGTATCATTTGAATTATCCACCATATCTCTTCCAGCATCAAATCCTTTATAGGAGCGTACGTATATGTATTCGGATTTAGAGGATGCTTGGAAAGACGATGGCCTTTAATTTCATGTTTTTCTATTGACCTCGCACGTTGAGCACTCTCATCACGGCGAGTGCCAATAAGCACGATTGCCTCCCCATCAGAAGCTACCTTGTCTTCAATGAACGTTGATGTCGGCTTAATCTTCATCTTCTCTGTACAGAATCTGAAAGCGTTGTTAGGTACAGGATAGCCTTTTCCTATGACTAAACACCAAAAACTATCTTCTAATTCTGGTAGGGTCTTAAATACCTTTATAGGCAAGTTCTGCTCTACAGCTGCCTCATTAATCTTCTTTAGGACCTTTAGAACATATTCTTCGATAACAGGATTTTCTACCATGGTGTCATTACAGACTACATAGACATTTCTTGTTAACTCCTTACCTTTGTTTTGAAGCTGACGCATAGCCAACCATGTAAGTGTAAGAAGTACCGTAGAATCTTTACCTCCAGAAAAGCCGATTATCCAAGGACGATTATATCTATCCTTTTCAAGGTATTGATCGGCAATGTCATCAATGACTGCTTGTATACGCTTAGGAAGTTCTCTCATAGCCTTACATCAAAATAATTAGGCATGTACTTGTAGAATTTTTTATAATTATCAAGATCTACTTGTGTAAGAATGCCTGTATCAATAAATAATTTCTTTTCTAATTCAGGGTTGTCCAAAATTTGATTAAGACGCATAGCTTCACGATAAGTTAAATTTGGGAACTCAATTCTGTACTGATTTGCTCCGTAGAAATTATTGTTAGGCAAATTTAAATCTTCAAAATGAGTACCTTTTTTAACTATAACACAACCAAATGTAACCATTTCTGCCCCATCTTTATATACGAAATTGTATAATGGTAGAAGATTTAAATCATTATGGTTAACCCTATTTCTTGCGTTTAGTTCATCTTTACAATAATTATAAAACATTTTCCAAATAGTAGTAGCAGATTTAGATGCTGTACAACAATGTTCACCTACGTCAATTGGAACTAATTCTTTATATTCTTCCTTGAATTCTCCATCTGTAAGAGGCTGTCTATCTCTCTTTGTTCCTTTCTGCAATGCAGTATTACATGTAACAAGCAAAATAGAGCCAATATTCATCTTAGATATACAAGTATGAATATCATCAAAGAAATAATGCTGTAAGTGTTCATCATAATCCAGCCATACAATGGTCTGATTATTAAAGTCTAATTGAGGCAATATTTCATTTGCTGAACCTCGTTTTATGCTTATACATGAATATGGCTTATTTAGTTCAAGTCTTTCGGAAGAATAATCTCCTCCTTCAATGCTTGTCATTTTCTTTATTCCTAATTCACGATGGAATAATTTAAAATCCGTAAAAGCAAGTGCTCCAAAACCGATGTATGAGTAATTTGCGCCTATAGTAGATTTAAAATAACCTATTATTCGCTCCAAGGAAATTAATATTAATCTCCTTTCGACATACTTCGCCGGTCTCAATTCATAATTAATTTTGTCAGCAGTGTTCATTTTGTTAGACCTTCTTGTCTCATGTAATAGTTAAAGGTTTCTTCTCCTAATTCTTTAAACGTATCTACTTCTGCATGATCCTTAGCCCTCTCTGCATCTTTTTTGGGCACACTATAAGAAATCCTCCGCGTGTTTTGCTTATCCGCAATTATATTTTCATCTGGTGGAATTGAGACAAAATCTTGTGAATAATTAATGTCCAACGCTTTCTCATTTAACGTTACAAGACTATCTTTATTCTCTTTTTTATATAAGTCTTCCCTAAATCCATTGGCTTGGTCTCCCATTTTTGCAATTTGGCTTAAATAGGGAATAATTTGCCTCATAGCCTCTTTCATAAAGTATAGAACATGCATGTATACAGGATGAGAAGCATCTACACCTCTTTTGGTAGTAGTCAAAGGAAGGTTAATAGTCTCTTCTGTATCCATAAGCACTACACCTCTAAACATAACATCCTCGACATGCCATTGTTTAATATTTCCTACTCCCCAACCCGTAACTGAAGTCCTATCATGTTCCAGTACTAGACGTCCATTACAATAAATATACCATCCTGACTTGTCAGTTGTTCCAATGTCGCCAAGACCAGCGAATATACGAAATTTAACCCCTTGAATTACACCACATTTTATGTATGGTTTAACGTTGTCCGACTGAATAATATCTAATTTTGTTCCAACTATTTTTTCCCCATTTAGACGAATTGTTATACCTTTTTCCAAACTGAAACTCAACATTCGTCTTATGGCTTCTTGCATTGAAGATATAAAACCGGAATCACCAAAAATATCCTTGACACCATTATTAAGTTTTCTTACATATATGTATGTGCCATCAGCTTTTAACCTGCCTTCATCATTACAATTTTCATAATCGAAGTCCCAAGACTTGCCATCCACATCTGACTTCTCATTCCATTTGTCAACATCAACATTAACAATATAGTGGTCTTCTTTATGCTTTGATTCTACGCTAAACTCTTTCCCCATTTTAAAAAGAGCTCTTTTCATTCCAATCCCGAAACGTCCAATTGAATTTTTCTCTATTGGCGCATCATTCGGTCTTCCAAACCTAAATGCATAATTGATGGCATTTTTAAGAGAGAAACCTCCACAATTGTCCTGAATAATAAATTCATCTGGATTTATTGTTATATCTATTGTCAAGCCTTCATAAGAATTTTGATTTAGTCTATTCGCACCATCAATAGAATTATCTATTAAGTCTATGATTGCGTCTTCTATAGATATGTCGCGAGTTATCATATCTATGAAAAACTTTTTGGTCGGTCTTCCTTGTATAATATTTGTCATAATAGTATATTTTATATTATATATGTATGTTAGATTACGACTTATTGTAAACGTCCAATTGTTGCTTATCGGCTTTAAACAAAGTACTTTCGAGTACCCCGTTTTCTGTTAGGCTGAGTGAAATCGAAGTCTTTTAATCTATATTGAGTTGTGTCTCAAGCCAGTATTACGCATTAACCATTTGGTATCTCGATAGAAAACTGTTGGTTTCTCAATGGGAAACTCTTGGTTTCCCGATGGAAAACCATCGGCTTCTCGGTTTGGAACCGTTGGTTTCGCAAAGGAAGACTCGTGGTTGGCAAATTAAAAGTCGTATTCCTCGTAATAGCTGTCGAAGACGGGTGGCTCATTCCAACCGCAGGAACGGCAGATGGCGGCAATCTCAGAACGGTCGGCAGGGGTGATAGGGGTGGTACCTTTGCGGAACTTGAAGTACTTGGTCTTGGTGAAGTGCTGTATCAGTGCCTTGCGGATGGCCTTGGCTTTGCCCTCAGGAATGTTCTCGTAGAAGTTGAGCATACCGCGAGCCATTTTGACCTTAGCATTGGAACAGAAGTCAGTGCAGGTGCCAGCGACAACATCCTTGCGGTAGGGGTTGACGACGGTGGCATAGAGCGTGTCATCAGATGCCCACTGACCGACAAGCCAGTGGAGGCAGTGGTCCTTGCGAGGACAGGTGGCGTTGTAGCACAGTAGGTAGTGCCGTGATTTCTCACGGAGTAGTGATTGCTCGTAGGATAATGTCTGGTTGCTCATTGGCTCACACGGAGGCTTTTTTATTTCTCACAGATGGCACGGATAACACAGATTTCTCTTCTATGAATTATCTGTGAAAATCTGTGATATCTGTGTGACTTATTCGCACTGAGTTTTTTTCTCACGGATTGCACAGATTACACAGATTTTATTCTGCTTGATTCATCTGTGAGATCTGTGGAATCTGTGTGACTTTTCTCACTGCGGATGTTTTATTTCTCACAGATTGCACGGATAACACGGATTTTTCTACTATGATTCATCTATGAAAAACTGTGATATCTGTGTGACTTATTCGCACTGAGTTTATATTCTCACAGATAGCACGGATTTCACGGATTTTTCTGCTATGATTTTCTGCTGCTTGATTAATCTGTGAGATCTGTGGAATCTGTGTGACTTTAATCGTAGCCATTGACGACCCTGTGGATGGAATCGTTGATATTATCAGTATTGAAGTTGACTAAGATGCCGAGATGTCTGTGAGAGAGCTTGAGGTAGGTGAGGGTCTGTTTGAAAAACAACTTCTTCATCTCGCTCACTGACTTCAGCTCTACGATGACAGTGTCATTAACGAGCATGTCAAGGTGCAAGTCGGCACTCAAACGATGACCATCATAGATGACAGGAACGGGTGTTTGTTCTTTCACATCGAGGCCATTCTTGCGCAGCTGATAGGCTAATGCTTCCTGATAGACGGACTCCAGTAGGCCTGGGCCTAGGGCGTTATACACGTCGTAGATGGCACCACGGATCTTGTAGGTTATCTCATTCTCTGTCATATCTCACGGAAGTTTTTCATTTCTCACAGATTGCACAGATTACACGGATTTTCTTCTGCTTGATTAATCTGTGGAGATCGGTGGAATCGGTGTGACCTTTCTCACTGAAGTTTTTGCTTCTCACAGATTTCACGGATTACACGGATTTTCTTCTGCTTGATTAATCTGTGGAGATCAGTGGAATCGGTGTGACCTTTCTCACTGAAGTTTTTGCTTCTCACAGATTTCACAGATTACACAGATTTTTCAGCTATGATTTTCTTCTGCTTGATTAATCTGTGGAGATCAGTTGAATCTGTGTGACTATTCTCACTGAGGTTGTTTTTATTTCTCACAGATTTCACGGATTACACAGATTTTCTTTGCTTGATTCATCTGTGTTGATCTGTGGAATCTGTGGGACATTTCACGCAGATGTTCTTATTACTCACGGATATCACTGATTACACAGATTTTTCAGCTATGATTTTCTTCTGCTTGATTAATCTGTGAGATCTGTGGAATCTGTGTGACTATTCTCACTGAGGTTGTTTTTATTTCTCACGGATTTCACGGATTACACAGATTTTCTTTGCTTGATTCATCTGTGTTGATCTGTGGAATCTGTGGGACATTTCACGCAGATGTTCTTATTACTCACGGATATCACTGATTACACAGATTTTTCAGCTATGATTTTCTTCTGCTTGATTCATCTGTAGAGATCTGTGGAATCTGTGTGACTTTTCTCACTGAAGTTTTTGCTTCTCACAGATTGCACGGATTACACAGATTTTATTCTGCTTGATTCATCTGTAAAGGAACTTGTGCATTATTGAGCAGATATGTCTTTGCCGAGACCATTTTGCTTTGCCCACTCCAACATAATGCTTACTCCACTTTTCCATAACCTTTACATGTGTATTAGATATTCTGAAAGAATTTCTCCTTAATTAGACTTTGTCGTTACATTCATCTTTTGTTGGTAAAGGCTCCAAAAGAGCCTTAGTAATGAATGCTGTAGATATAGAGCAAATGCCCTGGAGATCAACTAATACACATCTTTGCCTATTAACAATAGCAGTTCGGCCAATAACGTCCTTGAAAGGACCACCAATTACGCGAACCCAATCACCTTTTCTAATGTGCTGCTGCTTTTCTGGGGGAATCACTTGGACGTAAGGATTATCAGCATCACAGATCTTCATAAAACTATCCATCTCAAGTTCAGGAACGGTAACTGGATCATTATATCCTTGCTCATCCTTGCCCGTAGACCTATTTCTATAATATCTCACATGCACTGCCATCGGTGACTTTCCAAACATGAAGTAGTCCAAGTCCTTTCTTGAAGAAAACGCAAAGAGTAACCCCGGTATAAGGGGGACTTTCATCTTCTTGCGCTTCCCATGAACAAGTTTTACAACTTGATGTGTCGCAAAATACACCTTTTTTATTTGAGCAGATAGCAATTCTTTATAAGCATCCTCGTCATGATTATATCTAATTCTTAAGACATACCATTTATCCTCTTTTTCGTCATCGGAATATCTTTTATTTAGGATATAGTTCGAGGTCACCCCAATTGCTGATTTCTCTATCTTGGGGGGAGGATTGAGGGTAGGCTCTTTCCTTGAAGGTTCTTTCCCGCCTTGTCGGGTAATTTCATCAATCGACGAATTCATATCGGATCTTTCTTGTATATATTCTCCGATCTATACATACGAAAAAGCGTGAAATCATTCTATTGTCCATTCCACTTACCGGGCTCTAGCAAATGCCTGTTATGATAGAATAGACACAGCGTCGATAAACGCCTTCCCATATGTCTGACTGAAAGTCCCAACAAAATGCCATTGCTGGCACTTACATGCGTCTCAAGGTGAAGTCTTTTACGACTTGCCAAGTTCAGCACGGCGTGGAATGCTGTCCGTTAACTCTATAGGAGAGCGAATCTCCAACCGAGGGTACAAACAGCCATTCAGTCGGTACAAAGGTAGCTCAAAAAAATGAATAGAACAAAATAAAGGCGAGGAAAATTACCCACGTGCCTAATATTTTCTAATATTGATGTTACAGGCTTTGTAATGCTACGAACGAGGCAGAATCAGGATTATGTCTGAATATGTACGAAGTTATCAGAAGTTTTTAATTACCACATATTATCACAAGTAGTTGATTATCACAAGTAAATCGATTCGATTATTGGTAACCACAAACCACCAATATATATTTAAATTACTTGTGATAACTTACTGTGAGTTGAGCAAGCTCTTTATCATCTCGTCAATCTCACGGTTCACTCGGGCAAAGTTTCGGTTGAGCATGACTTCCTTCTGGTGGGCATCCTTGAAAGCATATATCTTAGGGAGGTCAACGTATTGAGCTTCTTCCTTCTTGATTTCTGCCATATTGAAGTTGGTCTTGCAAAAATACTTCGTGGTCTTGAACTCAGGGCTTTCCTCAAGGTTGATGCCGCTGAAGGAGCTGCGCTCCGTGGGTGTGAAGTCACGGGCAGCCTGTCCGGCGAGCCAGCCGGTGGCCATATCGGCTATCTTGGCGGCAGGGACGAGGTTGTCCATCTTCTCGCTGATGGAGGTGCTGACCTTTGAGTCGTTGATGGTGATGGACTTTGAGGTCTGCTTGGCCTTGCCGAACACGTCGTTCTGTGCCCACTCCAAGGTCTCCTTATTACGGGCAGCACCCATAAAGATGTTGCCACAGGTGGTGATGATTTTCTGCATGCCGTTCTTTCCGTAGTCTGCCTCCAACTGGGGAAGTTCCTGGAAGCCGAGGGTGACGGCGACCTTGTTGCTTCTTGCCGTACCGATGAGCCGGTCTATCTTGTGGAAGTAGAGTGTAGGCAGCTCGTCAACGATGATACTTACGGGCAGGTTGCCCTTGCTGTTGATACGGGTAACGAGGCGGTTGAGGATGAGGGCATTGAGCGAGCCGATGACCTGCTCCTTTTCTGGGTCGTTGGCGATGACAAGGTAGCTGGGGTTGGACTTGTCGGAAATCTTCAGGTCGAAGTCGTCGCCGGTGAACACCCAGTAGGCCTCAGGGGAAACAAGACGGGCGGCATTAACACGGAGCGTACCCATCATACCCTCAAGCTGGTCGTTTGCCTTGTTCTTGTAGGCTGACTGGAACGGTGCCATAAGGGACATGATCTTTGAATCTTGCATCAGAATGTCAAAGACCTCACTGTAGCTACGGCCTAAGAAACTGAGCACATGGGGCATATCGGAGTACTCGCCCGTGATGGTGTCGGGCTCCACTTCGTTGCCGTCCTCGTCCTCATACCAGCAGCGATCGATGCGTATCTCCTGCTTATTACCATTGAGATAGGTGAAACCGTTCAAGTCGACAAACATATCGTCACTGTCGGTGGAGACATTGTTGCTGTTGCAGTGTATCCATCCATTTTAGGCCGCCTTTTCTATAAGCTGTAAATTTTCGACCTTTGCCGAAAATTTACAGCTTTATGTTTAATCTCAACGAGAATAACCAGTTTTTCCTCTCCAATTCCCCA
>NZ_JAMXSP010000028.1:0-33055 GCF_025457485.1 Hallella absiana | reverse complement strand
ATTTGTCTTTGTCATGTGGCAAAGGTACAAACTTTATTCCTTTCTTCGTATACCACTTGGCAATATATTTTGGTTAGCCCTCCCCCTAAGGCATCCACGGACTTTTGCAACTGACCCGCTTTTTCTCACGAAATTCTATAGAGTTTTTTCGATCATCTCGGTGACTTTACCTCATCAAAGCGGTGATTTGATGAGGTAAAATCACCGAGATGACACAATGAAATCACTGCTTTCTCACTTTTGGAATGCTTTTCCGGCGTTCAACTCCTTGTTTTTTGATTTTTCTTTCTCTATAATGCAAGTTGCCGTAGAGGACTTTTTGTAGGATTTATTTCTATTGGTTGCAATGCCCGTTCCTATTGGTTAAATAAATAAAAAAGCAGGTGGGCAAAGGTACATCCTATCTCCAAATCTCTTATTTTTGCAAGTGAAGTGACGAAAGTCATTGCATGTGTTTTTTAACCAATCGTTTTCCTTAAAGCCTAATTCGCTATGATGAAAATTGGAATTCCCAAAGAGATCAAGCAGGGTGAGAGTCGTGTAGGCATGACTCCCGCCGGTGTCGCAGAGTTGATTAAGCACGGTCACCATGTCTTCGTACAGCATACGGCTGGAGAAGGTAGTGGTTTCGCCGATGAGGCATACGAGCACGTAGGTGCTGAGATACTGCCGACGATCGAGGATGTCTATGCCCAGTCGGATATGATTATCAAGGTCAAGGAACCGATCGAACCGGAGTATGCGCTGATTCGCAAAGACCAGTTGGTCTACACCTATTTCCATTTTGCCAGTGACCGGCCGTTGACTGAGGCTATGATCAAGAGCGGTGCTGTGTGCCTGGCCTACGAGACGGTGGAGGAAGCAGACCACAGTCTGCCGTTGCTGCGCCCGATGAGCGAGGTAGCCGGACGTATGGCTGTTCTCAATGGTGCCTATTATCTTCAGAAGACAAAAGGCGGAAAGGGGAAGCTCATCAGTGGTGTGCCCGGCGTGAAACCGACGAAGGTGCTTGTCCTTGGCGGAGGTACTGTTGGTGAGGCTGCTGCCCGCATGGCAGCTGGAATGGGTGCTGATGTGGTGATCACGGACATTTCTTTGCCCCGTCTGCGTCAGCTGAGCATCGAGTTGCCGGCTAATGTGACGACACTCTACTCGTCTGAGCACAACATCCGGCAGGAGTTGCGCGATGTAGACATCGTCATCGGCTCAGTATTGATCCCCGGTGACAAGACTCCCCATTTGATTACACGCGACATGCTCAGTCTGATGGAGCCCGGAACGGTATTGGTCGATGTGGCCATCGACCAGGGTGGTTGTTTTGAGACTTCCCATCCGACGACACATGCCGAACCGGTCTATACCGTAGACGGCATCGTGCATTACTGCGTGACAAACATCCCCGGTGCAGTGCCAAACACGTCGACCATGGCACTGACCAACGCTACGTTGAAATACGCTTTGCAGCTGGCTGACAAGGGCTGGCGCAAAGCATGTGAAGACAATCCGGCCCTGCGCAAAGGCCTGAACATCGTTGAAGGCAAGGTGGTGTTCAAACCTATCGCTGATGTGTGGGGATTGAAATAAAAAAAAAGGGTGTATCAAAATTCTGGTTCATCCTCTTTTTCGTATTATTTTTTAAAACAAAGCCTCGACTTTCACAAGCCGGGGCTTTGTCATATCACAAAAATTTAGTATCTTTGTGGTATAAACGAATTACATGGCAAAAATACACTTTCTTGATTACAATCCCAAACAAATTATCCTTTTTCCTCAACGTCTTGACAAAGATATTGCAACAAACGTTTATACAGAAATTTAGCAAGATTTTTAACGCTTGTTTTTACTGCCTTACAAATGATGGGTCGCTGCGTAGATTTTAATCATTCCCTGCGTAGCGAACGATCTTTTTCTATAGCGTTACAACATTGGGAACATAGCTTCGACCCCGCAAGAACATAGCTTCGACCCCGCAAGAATGCAGCTTCAAACCCACTCAATCAAGGGCAACAGGATCATCGAGGTCAACCACCGTCTTGCCAAATACAGAAAGCAGGCCGCGGAAAGACTTACTTCGGAAGAAGGAATAAAATATAGGGGAAAAATGCATAGAGCCAGAGGCCGTCTTCGGACAGATGAAATACGACATGAACTACAAACGCTTCAGGCACTTCGGTATGGACAATGTCAAGATGGATTTTGCTTTCTTTGCAATTGCTTTCAACATAAAGAAAATGTGCTCGAAAATCAATAAAAAAAGGCAAGGGAAAGCCTTTTGGAGCCGCTAATACGGCCTATTTCTGCCTCCTTGCGGTCCTGACGACTCTAGAAACAGCGAAAAATGGAATTTTAACTAAAAAGTCGGCCTAATCCTAATTTTACGACTATCATTGTAAAAGAAAAGAGGATGCACCATAAAACTTAATTATGATACACCCTCCTTTATTATTATCTTTCAGTAGGAACTTTCTTTGCTTAGAAGTTCTCAGCCTTGAGCTCGAAGAAGCTCTGCGGATGCTTGCAGACGGGGCAAACCTCGGGAGCCTTAGGACCAACAACGACGTGTCCGCAGTTGCGGCAAACCCAGATGGCATCACCGTCGCGGCTGAAGACGAGGGCATCCTCGATGTTCTTCAACAGCTTGCGATAGCGCTCCTCGTGAGTCTTCTCGATGGCAGCGACAGCGCGGAACTTGTATGCGAGCTCTGTGAAGCCTTCCTCCTCGGCATCCTTAGCCATGCGGTCGTACATGTCAGTCCACTCGTAGTTCTCGCCGTCGGCAGCAGCCTTGAGGTTCTCGCGTGTGCTCTTGATGTCGCCGCCTTCGAGATACTTGAACCACAGCTTGGCGTGCTCCTTCTCGTTCTGAGCGGTCTCCTCGAAGATAGCAGCGATCTGCTCGTAGCCATCCTTACGTGCCTTGGAAGCGAAGTAAGTGTATTTGTTACGTGCCTGGCTCTCACCAGCGAAAGCCTCCTGGAGGTTTTTCTCTGTCTTTGTTCCTTTCAGTTCTTTCATAATGTTTTTGATGTTAATGGTTGTGTGGCATTGCCACGTGTTGTGTTTATATTGTTACAATGCAAAGTTAAGCGTCTTTTTCGGAATATCCAAAAAATATGCGACTAACCTTTCATAACTATTGTTAATGACTATTATGGGTTACTGCTCACGAAACATCCGCAGTACATCGCAGTGCGAGACGTAAGGGTTTGACTGATAGGCGGGATTGAGCGTGAGGAAGTTGTCGAGTTGTGTTAAAGCCTTATACTGTCTTGTCTGCTTTTGGAAGTTGATTTTCTCGTCCGGATAGATGAAGGGATAGCCTTCTGCGGCGTTGTCACGACGGATGAAAGCCAAGGCGTAGAGGCTCTTGAACTGGATATTTTTGTCGCCTTTGAGTGAGCACTCGTCCAGATAGTTGATGGCATCGAGAATCAGGTCACGGTCGCCGGTGCGCACGGAGTCCAGGCAGCTCCAGTCGTAATGGGTGAGATACCAGCAGTCGCCTTCGTAGCTGGCCTGATAGAGTCGTGTGGCGAGATCGTAAGCCAGGCGGGCACGCAGTGTGTCGCTGCTTGCGTTTTGGTAGCGGTGTTGCAAGTTGGTGATGTCCTGGCAGAAGGTGAGCTTCTGGTTGCCGGTGATGGCAACGGAGCGTGGACCGGTTTGCAACGTGTCGGCGATGACCTGATGCACGAACCAGCGCGGGCGCTGATAGTTACGTCGCCCGATGTATCCACAGATATTTGAGTTGTAGATGAAGTCGGTGCTTACCTTTTTAAGATATGGTATCGCTTCTTCAAAATGGCCGGCAGCCATGAGACGTGTACCAATGAGATCGTTGTAGTAGTCGTCGCTCAGGTAACTGCTCTTGCAGGCTGCCTCAGCGAGCGGACTGTCGGTATGCGTTGCGTGGAGGTAAGCGACGTATTGTTTGAGTGAGTCGACGGTGAGATGTTGTAAAGCATCGTAGTAGTCACCCGACCAGTCCGGCAGGTCGTTGTAGCTGTTAGCCGGTTGATAGTAAGTGGGCACATGCTTTCTTATGCTTGGCAGCGTGCCGTCATTGTCGTGGTTGTCCATATTGGCGAGCATGGCGAGAGCGAGGAAGCCATTGCCCTGCTTTTGCAGTTCGGGCACGAGATGGTTGTAGACCATGCGTTGCAGCATGTTGGCGAAATATGTGTCCGTCACGTAGGTGATGCCCTGTTCGTCCTTTGTTTCTGCCAGTTTGGTCATGCTGCGCATCCACTCGATCTCTTTGATAAGATGGCTTTGCTGCTGTTCGTCCATCTTCTCGGTGTAGACGCTGTTGATGTCCGCGATGGCGCGGGCGTTGTCGTGCATGCGTTGTGTGCCTTCGGCAGTGATGGCCCGGGCGAGCGAAGCTCTCGCTGCACTATAGTCGCCGAGGAGGAATTGCAGTGCCCCCGTGGCCTCGTGCCAGAGTGCCGGCGTAGTGGTTTTGCCTTCTTTCAGTACTTGTGCGGCGAAGGCGATGAAGGCTTGTGCCTCATCTTGATAGATCGCGCGGGCACCGACTTCCTCGATGGCCTCGGTATATTCCTTTTTGGTCCACCGGGCCTTGTCGGCATCCGGGATGAAAGCCGACGGACGGGTGTAGACATCCTGCGTCTCCTGCATGTTGTTGACAAAGTCCTGTACGAGATAGGGCAGCACACGGCTGTTGGCATCGCGGGCATAGATGGCCTTGATACCACTGAGATTGCGGTAGTGGCGCACGCACCAGCGCATGCTCTGCTGGTCGTTTTGACGGGCATAGATCTCCAGCGCGTCACGCTGTTTGCCGGTCTTGAGCAGTGCGCGTGCATAGATGTTCTCCATCATGTCGCGGTAGACGCTCTGTGGCATACGGCTGGCCGTGGTCTTCCAGTAGCTGATGTTCTGGGTGTTGTAGCCCAAGAGCATGTTGGCGCGCATGGCGAGCAGGCGGTATTGAGCCAGCAGACGGCGTCCACGATAAGCCTTTGCGGCAGCGAGCATCTGCGTGAGTCCCTGCCTGCGTCGCAGCAGTTGCTCGCGGGTGGGATATTCCCAGGTGTTGGTGAGATCACGGCTGATCTTGAGATATTTATTGAGCCAGCCGAGATAGCGCACCATCTCATAGTCCTTCTTCTGCCGTGCCAGCTTCATGATGAAGGTGGGCGCGTCGGTATTGGTCTTGCTGTCCCAACCGTCGACATAGCCCTCAACACGTCCGTTGGTGTACTGTTTCCAAAAGTCGTTGATGGCTTTGAGCTGTTTGCTGTCAGTCTGTTGCTGTGTCGGCTCCACGCACATGAGGTAATAGTTATAGGTGGGTTTCTCCGGCACGCAAGCCATCGATCTGCCGACAGTCATCAGCAGGAGGCTAACGATGATAAATCTTTTCATAATCAGAAGCTTGGAATCTTTTTATGTTGTTGGTTTGTAAATCATAGAGTATAATCTCGTCGTGAGCATCGGGTCGCAGCTCGCTGATCGTCTGATGCGCTTCGAGAATGTGCCGCAGGTCGGTGTCGCGCGTGATGATCTTGTCGCCCGGCAATATCGGATAGTCGTCGTCGCTGTGGAGAATGCCGACGAAGTGGCCGCCACGGAAGAGCACACGCCAGGAGAAGATGGGGTAGGCGGTGGATAGGGGCAGGCGGTAGGTGGCGAGATGCCGCAGGTAGGGCTTCACGTCGGCAATGTTCAGTATGGGGTAGCGGTTGCTGATGTCGCGCACGTCGCCGGTGTTATATGCCATCAGCACGCCGCGGTCGGCAGGCGGCACGGGTTGTGTGAGCTGATGAAAGCGGATGGTGGTCGACAACTGCAAGTGTTGCTCGTGTGCCAAGTCACGCAGGACAGAGAGAAAATCGAAGTAGGTGCGTCGTGTGCTGACGGTCCAGTCGCAGTCGATCTGCAGTTCGTTGACAGGTCCGATCTGTAGCGTGCTTGTCATCTGTCTGACGCGTTGCAGGATCTTTTCGGCCAAGTCCGTTGCCTCAATATGGTTTTGCCCTATTGCCTTCATGCAGTCGTTGGTGATGTAGACCACCGGTGTCACCGTCACTCCTTTGGGCACGCGCCCCACCACATTGACACTGGCGTTGGGCATCGGCGTGCCGTTGGTCAGCACTACGTCGAAGTATCGCAGATAGATATGGGTAACGCGCTCGTGCCGGATGAATGCTGCCACGGTCGAGTCGTCGGGCGAGAATGTCGTCTGCCAGCAATAGACGGAGCGCCGGGGCTGAGCTGTGTGCTCCTCTCGTCGGCATCCAGCCAGCATCACGATCAAAAGCGACGCAAGCAGAAGCGTACAGAGACCGAACTGTCTTTTCTCATTCATATATCATTACTTTACTGGCGCAAAGGTATAACAAAGAAATGAGTCCGCAAAGAAAGCCAAGGCTTATTTTGCCGTATTGCTTACGTTGCGGTAAATCTTAAAGCCGAGGGCAGCAATCGTCATGCTCATCAGCGGGCAGAGATAGCAGAAGACGGTGTAGGGCAGATAGGTGAGCGTTGGCACATTGAGTACCGATGACTGTGTCATGCCGCACGTACTCCAGGGCACGAGCACAGATGTCACCGTACTGGAGTCCTCGATACTACGGCTGAGCAGACGCGGCTCGAAGCCCTCTTTCTCATAGATGCTCTTGTACATGCTGGCGCTGAGCATGATAGAGAGATATTGGTCGGCGACGGTGGTGTTGAAGAAGATACCCGAGATGACGGTGGAGGCAACCAGTCCGAAACGCGTGCGCGTCAGGGGCAGGAGCAGGTGCATGATGTTGGCAAGCATGCCGCTGGCCTTCAAGACGCCGCCAAAGCAGATGGCACAGAGGATCAGCCATACTGTGCCCATCATGCCCTGCATGCCACGGGTGGCAAGAAGGGCATCGCAAGCTGAGTTGCCGGTGTGTACGGCAGTAGTACCGAAACCACTGAGCATGACGCCTTTGAAGAGTGTCAGCGCGGTGGTGTCGTGGGCACCGATGACCTCAGCGAGAATATGAGGTTGGAAGAAGATGGCAAAGAGTCCGGCCAGAACAGAGGAGGCAAAGAGCACGATGATCGCGGGAAGCTTGCGGGCGATCATCAGTGCGGTGGCTACGGGTACGATGAGCAGCCATGGCGAGAGATTGTATTTGCCTTGTAAGGCCAGGGTGAAAGCAGAGGTGTCGATGGCAGAATGACCGGCTACGAAGAGTCCGGCGACGGCATATACGATCAGCGCGATGACGACGGCAGGCACAGTGGTAATGGTCATGTAGCGTATATGTGTGAACAGTGGTGTGCCCACCACACTGGATGCCAGCACTGTAGTGTCGGAGAGTGGCGACATCTTATCACCGAAATAGGCGCCGGAGAGTATGGCTCCGGCAGTCCAGCCATCGCTGAATCCAAGTGCCTTGCCAATGCCCATGAGAGCAATGCCAATGGTTGCCACGGTGGTCCAGGAGCTGCCCGTCATCACAGAGACAAAGCCACTGATGACACAACAGCACAGCAGGAAGACGTAGGGATTGATGATCTTCATGCCCCAGTAGATCAGCGTGGGGACCACACCGCTGACAGTCCATGTGCCGGAGAGCAGGCCGATGAGCAGCAGGATGACGATAGCTGTTCCCACGCTGCCGATGGACTTGTTGATCTCTGTCTCCAATGTCTTCCATGGAATATGGAAGCCTAATACCGCGATCAGACCGCAGACTCCCGTAGAGAGTATCAGTGCCAGCTGGCTGCCGCCGGAAAGCGCGTCTGTTCCGTAGACGTGAATGACAATGCCAAGAAACGCCATCAGGAAGACGACGGGGGCAAGAGAGAGTACATACCTCATAAGGTGTAGCGTGTTTTGTAGTGAACGATGAATAGCATCAGTGCTGTGTGCAGGATCAAGAGTTGGCTTGCCATCAACATTTCTCCATGTGATAGCCCAAAGACTTCAGTTCCATGGCTGCCCCCATCAAGTACATCTCATGGAGCGCGGCAATGAAGACCCGAAAAGCGTCCGGCGTGCCGGGCTCCACATGCAGGTGGCTGATCGTGTTGAAAGTGCGTGCGGCACACTCGCCGACGGTTTGCTGTAGCTTCTCGCCTTGTTCGGGCGTGAGATGAAGAACCTGCTGGCGGATGTAGTCGTCGAGATGATCAAAGTCAGTGTTGAGTATCATCATCTTGTAGAGGTCGGGGACATGGCTGTAGCGTTCCCAATCCTCGTCCCAATAGTAGGCAATCGCCATGCCGATATACATCATCCATCCGAGTGCCACGGTGGGGTAGTGGTTCCATTCGCGCAGTGCGTCGGTCAGATAACTCTCGCCGATGGTAGCCCACAGAGCCTCGATGTCCGGAGCTTCGGGAAAGTGCTTGTCGATGAGATCGTGGGCCTCCAGATACGAGGCGAGGTCTTTATGAAAGGTATCCTCAAATTCTTTCGTTCTGTTCTCTTCCATTGTCTTGCAACCTTTCTTTGTTGTATAGAAACAAATATCGGGAGGGTAAGTTCCCTCCCGTTGCTTTGTTTAGGCTTCAGAGCCTAAGATCTGTTGTGCATGTTCCTTCACCTTGATTTGCTTCGGCCGGAAGATCTCGGTGATCACACCGTTCTCGTCGGTCACGAAAGTTGTGCGGAACGTACCCATGGTGGTCTTTCCGTACATCTTCTTCTCACCGTAGGCGCCGAGCGTCTCCACGAGTTTCTTGTCGGTGTCAGCGATGAGAGGGAAGGGCAGGTTATATTTTGCGATGAACTTCTTGTGGCTCTCTGCACTCTGAATGCTCACGCCGACGACAGCATAACCTTTGTCGAGCATCGACTGATAGTTGTCGCGCAGGTTGCAAGCCTCGTTGGTGCATCCCGGCGTGGAGTCGCGCGGATAGATATAGAGTACGAGCTTCTTGCCTTGGAAGTCGCTCAACTTCACTTCGTTGCCGTCCTGGTCAAGTCCCAGGAACTCCGGCAGTTTGTCTCCTATTTCCATAATAATAATGTGTTATTGTGTTATTGTCTATCTTCAAACAGAAGTCCGTTATTTCATAAACACGAAGTACACCGCTGCTATCAGGCAGGCGAAGGCCGCAAGATGGTTCCAGTGAAGGCTTTGTCCCTGAAAGAGTATGTTCGCAATAACGGCAAAGACGATCAACGAGACACACTCCTGGATCACTTTCAACTGTATGAGCGAGAAGGGTCCGCCGTCGCCTTGGAAGCCGATACGGTTGGCGGGTACCTGGCAACAATACTCGAAGAAGGCGATGCACCACGAAAAGACGATGACGCCGATCAGTGGCCAGTGGTTACTGATGTGTGCCTGTTGCAGTTTCAGATGGCCATACCACGCCAAAGTCATAAAGACATTGCTGCACAAAAGCAATGCGATAGTAGATAATCCCCGATACACTTCCTTTATCGTTTACTTGTTGCTTGTGGCACTCTTGGCGTCGCTGATGACAGAGAGTACCACGTACCATGCGATGATAATGGCGAAAGCGTATTCCTGGAAGATGATCAGCAGCGGCACACAAGTGATGAGGAAAGAGTAGCGAAGCTCGTTGCCCTTCCATCCCCAGTGCTTAAATTTCAGTGCGAACATCGGTATCTCGGCGATGAGCAGCCATGAGCTGACGAGCATGAGGGCGATGAGAGCCACGGACATATAAGGCGACAGCGTCTCCCAATACTTGGCACTGAGGATCAGCGAACCCCAGAAGAGAGCGTTGGCAGGCGTCGGCAGTCCGATGAATCCCATGGTCTGACGCTCGTCGAGATTGAACTTGGCGAGACGAAGTGCCGAAAAGGCTGCCATGACATAAGCCACGAAAGCCACATAGTCGCTCACTGGCTGAAGCCAAGAGGGATAGTCCATCACGAGCAACTGGGAGAACAGCATCGTAGAGGGAGCCACGCCGAAGGTGACATCGTCGGCCAATGAGTCCAACTCCTTACCGATTGGTGAGGGCACATGCAGCAGACGCGCGCTCATACCATCGAAGAAATCAAAAACGGCCCCGATGATAATCCACAGCAATGCCAGTTCCGGGTCGTGGAAAAAAGCAAAGCACGTAGCGATGCAACCCGAGATGAGGTTGCAACAAGTCAGCGTGTTGGGGATATGTTTCTTGATATTCATAGTGAATACAAAATCTGTTTGTCAGTGTGATATACTCCTTATTATATATACTGTACATTCAGTGACAATATAATTATTATTTATGCACTGTACATTATACATTATAATTTATACACTATACATTATACATTATTTAGGGCAGCTTTGCGAGGATCGTCTGGTCGCCCGTTGTCTTCTGTCCCATCTTCACCATCACTTTGCTGTCCAATGGCAGGAAGACATCCACACGTGAGCCGAGCTTGATGAATCCCAAGTGCTCGTCGATATAGCAGTCTTCCCCCTCCTTGGCGTAGGTGACGATGCGGCGGGCCACAGCACCGGCAATTTGGCGGCACAGCACGTCGACACCGTGCTCTGTCGTGATCATTGTGTCAGCGCGCTCGTTCTCTTCGCTGGCCTTTGGCAGCCAAGCCTTGTGGTAGTTGCCGTTCTGATGCTTGACAAACTTCACCTTTCCGTCGACTGGGAACCAATTGGCGTGTACGTTGAAGAGACTCATGAAGATACTGATCATCAACCGCTTGTCATGGAAATACTCATTCTCCTCTACCTCTTCGATCACCACGATCTTACCGTCAGCGGGAGCCACGACGATCTTGTCGGTGTCTTCCACGTTGAGGTATCTCACCGGACACTGGTAGAAATTAAAGACGATGCCATAGACAACACCAAAGACAACGATGAACAGCCAAAACGGCCATTTCGTGTCAAAGCCGTACCATAGTGCGGCTCCGGCGGCAATGATGAAGATGAGTCCGTAGAGCAATGTGTCATTGCCCTCACGGTGTATGCGTATTTTCTTTAGTTTCTGTATCTTTTTTCCCATGTTTGCTCTAAGAGAGTTTTCGGTTTTTCTTTTCAGTTGCTTGCAAAGTTAATTCTTTTTTATCACTCCTACAAATTTTTTATACGCTACTTTTGGCTGTCTCGCTTTTTAGGCGTAACTTTACACTCGGATTAAGCACATGATAAGCTTTTTTACTTTCAAAGAGAAGAATTGATGGAAGATTTCGTTCATTTGCACGTACATACTCATTATTCCATACTTGACGGTCAGTCCAAGGTGCCTCACCTGGTCGATAAAGCCATCAAGGACGGCATGAAGGGCATGGCCATTACCGACCACGGCGTGATGTATGGCATCAAGGAGTTCTCGGACTATTGTGCCGGTGTCAACAAGCAGCGCAAGGCCGACGGACTGGAGCCGTTCAAGCCTATCTTTGGCTGTGAGATGTATGTAGCGCACCATCACAAGGAGGACAAGAACAAGGATGCCGGCGACAAGTCGGGCTATCACCTCATCGTCTTGGCAAAGAACTACCACGGATATAAGAATCTCATCAAGCTCGTCAGCCGCGCCTGGACCGACGGATACTATTACCGGCCACGTACCGACCGCTACGACTTGGAGAAATACCACGAGGATCTGATCGTCTGCTCGGCGTGTATTGCCGGCGAGGTGCCTGCCAAGATACTCAAAGGCGACATCGAGGGTGCCAAGGAAGCTGCCCGCTGGTACCACCGGGTCTTTGGTGATGACTACTATCTCGAGTTGCAGCGCCATGAGGTCAAAGACCCTAACATCCGTGCCAACCGCGATACCTTCCCCTTGCAGCAGCGTGCCAATGCCGTGCTGATGAAGATCGCAAAGGAAGAAGGCATCAAGCTCGTATGCACCAACGACTGCCACTTCGAGGACAAAGACACCGCTGAGGCCCACGACCACCTGCTCTGTCTGGCCACCGGAAAGGATCTTGATGATCCCACCCGTATGCTCTATACCAAGCAGGAGTGGTTTAAGACACAGCAGGAGATGAACGACATCTTCAGCGATGTGCCCGAGGCGTTGCGCAACACGCAGGAGATTCTCAATAAGGTAGAGATCTACAGTATCGACCACGGACCCATCATGCCGTTCTTCCCCATCCCTGAGAGCTTCGGTACGGAAGAGGAATGGCACAAGAAATTCACCGAGGAGCAACTCTTCAAAGAGTTCACTACCGATGAGCACGGCGAGAATCCGTTGCCTCCCGACAAGGCGCAGGCCGTCATCGACCGACTCGGCGGCTACGACAAGATCTACCGCATCAAGTTCGAGGCCGACTATCTGGCCAAGCTCGCCTATGACGGTGCGAAGAAACGCTACGGCGATCCGCTGCCCGACAACGTCAAGGAGCATATCAACTTCGAGTTGCATGTGATGAAGACGATGGGTTTCCCAGGCTACTTCCTCATCGTGCAGGACTTCATCAATGCCGCCCGCAACGAGCTCGGCGTGTGGGTGGGACCAGGACGTGGCTCTGCCGCCGGCTCTGTTGTCGCCTATTGTCTGGGTATCACCAAGATAGACCCGCTGAAATACGACTTGCTGTTTGAGCGTTTCCTCAACCCCGATCGTGTCAACCTACCGGATATTGATACCGACTTCGACGACGACGGGCGTGGCAAGGTGCTCCGTTGGGTCATGGACAAATACGGGCACGAGAACTGTGCCCACATCATCACCTATGGCAGTATGGCCACGAAGAACTCACTCGCCGACGTGGCGCGTGTGGAGAAACTCCCCTTGGAGAAGGCCAACGCATTGAAGAAAGCTATCCCCGACCGACTGCCCGACGGCATGAAGATGAATCTCGAGAATGCCATCAAGTGCACGCCGGAGCTGCGCGAGGCAATGGCTTCGCCCGATCCCCGTGAGCGCAACACCATCAAATATGCCCGTCAGCTCGAGGGTACCATCCGTGGCACCGGCCTTCATGCATGCGGTTTCATCATCTGCCGGGACCCGATCAGTGACTGGGTTCCCGTGTCCACAGCCGACGACCCCGACTTCCCGGGACTGAAATGCGCCGTCACGCAATACGACGGACACGTCATCGAGTCCACCGGACTGATCAAGATGGACTTCCTCGGACTGAAGACGCTCTCTGAGTTGAAGGAGGCTTGTAAGGTCATCAAGCAGACGACGGGCGACGTCATCGACCTCGACAACATCCCCATCGACGATGATCTCACCTATAAACTCTATCAGCAGGGACGCACCATCGGTACTTTCCAGTTTGAGTCGCCAGGTATGCAGAAATACCTGCGTGAGCTGAAGCCGACGGTTTTTGAGGACTTGATCGCTATGAACGCTCTTTACCGTCCGGGACCAATGGACTATATCCCTTCGTTCATTGCCCGCAAGAACGGTCAGGAGCCGATCACCTACGACATTCCTTGCATGGAGAAATACCTCAAGGACACCTACGGTATCACTGTCTATCAGGAGCAGGTGATGCTTCTCTCGCGTCAGCTGGCCAACTTCACGCGTGGACAGAGCGATGCCCTGCGTAAGGCCATGGGTAAGAAAAAGAAGAAGATCGTCGACCAGATGAAGCCGCTCTTTCTCGAAGGCGGTCAGAAGAACGGTCACGACCCGAAGGTGCTGGAGAAGATATGGTCAGACTGGGAGAAGTTCGCTTCCTATGCTTTCAACAAGTCTCACGCCACCTGCTACTCCTGGGTGGCCTACCAGACCGCCTATCTCAAGGCTCACTACCCGGCAGAATACATGGCTGCCCTGATGACACGCCGCCACAGCGACATCGGCGAGATCACCAAGCTCATGGAGGAATGCAAGTCGATGAACATCCCGACACTGGGACCTGATGTCAACGAGAGCTATGTGCAGTTTGGTGTGAACAAAAATGGTGAGATCCGTTTTGGCCTCTCTGCTATCAAGGGCATGGGTGCCGGCGCTGCCGCCGCCATTGTCAGGGAGCGGGAAGCCAACGGACCTTATAAAGATATCTACGACTTTGCCGAGCGCGTCAGCCTGAAGGATGTCAACCGCAAGGCTTTTGAGAGTCTGGCGCTCAGCGGTGGCTTCGACTGTTTCGGCAATCAGCGCGAGCAGTATCTGGCACCCAACGCCAAGGGAGAGATTTTCCTCGACCTCATCGTGCGCTTCGGCCAGCAATACCAGGAGGATAAGAGCCAGGCTGCCAACTCGCTCTTCGGAGCCATGGCCGGCGATATTGCCGTGGCCACGCCGCCGTTGCCCAAGGCAGAGCCGTGGAGCTCTATCGAGCGCTTGGGCAAGGAGAAAGAGCTCGTCGGCATCTATCTCAGTGCACATCCGCTGGATGAATACGCCATCGTACTGCGCCATCTGTGCAATACCAGTTGCGCAGAAGTCGGCAACCGCGACAACCGTGAGGAACTCTCACAGCGGGGTGAACTGACTTTCGGTGGAATGGTCACCAAAGTCAACACGCGCTACAACAAGCGTGGCGAGCCTTTCGGTATAGTAACTATAGAAGATTTCGAGGGGCCGGGAGAGCTTGCTCTCTTCGGCGACGATTGGGCGCGCTGGCAAGGATGGTTCAAGGAGGGCTCGCCGGTGTATGTCATTGCCAAGTGCTTCAAGCGTTTCCCGACAAGCCAATACTACAGCTTCAACGTGGTGAGCGTGGAGTTCCTCGCCAAAGTCAAGGACACACGCATCAACCGGCTGACGATTTCTGTCAAGAGCAAGGCTCTCGACGAGGCAACGGTCAGCGACCTGCTCTCGCTGGTCGACGAAAAACCGGGCAGGACAGAGCTCTACTTCAATGTCGACGACGAGGAGACGGGCACCAAGTTGCTCCTTCGCGCTACCACCAAGCGCGTGGAAGTGGGCAAGCAACTTGTCGAGTATGTCGACGGGCGGCAGGACATGACGCTGGTGCTCAACTGAGGAATGTATAATGTAGAGTGTATAAATAATGTATAATGTAGAGTGTATAAATAATAATGTATAAATGTTACCGTATACCTTTATATATACATACCGGGTAACTTATCAATACATGCGGAATACCTTATACATATATATATGATATAACGAAGAAAAGAACATAGATTTATCATTATGGAGATAAAGATTCAATCACTGGACACGATCCGCGAGGCGGCTCGTGAGTTTATCAAAGCCATGGGCGAGCACACCGTGTTTGCCTTCTACGGCAAGATGGGAGCGGGAAAGACCACTTTCATCAAAGCCATCTGTGAAGAGTTGGGTGTAGAGGACGTCATCACTTCCCCCACATTCGCCATTGTCAACGAGTATCGTTCTTCCACGACCGACGAGCTCATCTACCATTTCGACTTCTATCGCATCAAGAAGTTGGAGGAGGTCTACGACATGGGCTACGAAGACTACTTCTATAGTGGTGCGCTCTGCTTCCTGGAGTGGCCGGAGCTCATCGAGGACATCCTGCCCGGCGATGCCGTGAAGGTCACGATCGCTGAGCAACCCGACGGCTCACGTCTCGTCACCTTCTAAGTGTGCGCTTGCGCGGCCACTGCTGTCATCTCTGCGTGGGACTCTGGCTTAGAGATGGCAGATGCCAGTGCCGCGGCAGCCTTCTTTCGTGTCGCGTCAGTCTTCTTCCGTGCAGTGTCTGTCGGATCCTTTGTCCGCGAGTGGCTTTTAAGGTTTTTAGAGCCGTTTTATCTTTTGTTTGAAAAGTTTGGGATTCTCAACTTTATTGTTTAATTTTGCAAACAGAATTAATCACGTTACAAAATAGAAAGGTAAAGCAATGGAAGTAGAAATTACAACCAAGAATTTCGAGACTTATAAAAATGGCGAGCTGCCATTGGTAGTAGATCTCTGGGCAACATGGTGCGGTCCCTGCCGTATGGTGGCTCCGATCATCTCTGAGCTGGCACAGGAGTACGACGGCAAGCTTGTTGTCGGCAAGTGCGACGTTGAAGAGAACGACGACATCGCCATGGAGTTTGGCGTGCGCAACATTCCTACCGTGCTGTTCTTCAAGGGCGGTCAGCTCGTCGACAAGTTTGTCGGTGCAGCCTCCAAGGACAAGTTCGAGGAGAAGTTCAAGGCTCTGTTGGAAAAGTAAACGATTGGCGGCAAGCCAAAGAAAAGAGATAGAGGAGAGCAGCCTACGGGGTGCTCTCCTCTTTTTTGTTCATCGTGTATAGAGTTCACGAGCATCTTTTGGGCTGTTAACGTTCCATCATCGATGAAATTAAGAATATACTCGAATATAAAGAATATTATTGATATCGTGTCGATCGTATAGAGAGTTACATATTCATATTCTTTATATTCGTTGATCTTCTTTATTCCGCATAGCGGAGCGTCAAACTCCAAGACAATGTATATTCGTGAAAGGGCTTACTCCGCATTCTTCTTGTATTTCGAAGGCAGGTAGCCATAGAGATCCTTGAAGCATCGCGAGAAGTAGCGGGTGGAAGAGAAGCCCACCTTGTAGCTGATCTCAGCGATGCTCAACTGGCTTTGCACCAGCAATCGTTCAGCATGGCGCAGTCGTACGAGGCGTATGAATTCGCTTGGTGTCTTGCCCGTCACGCTGACCAGTCGCCGATAGAGTTGCACACGGCTCATGGCCAGGTCATCACTCATCTGCTCCACGGTGAGTTCCGAGTCGCTGAGATGTTCCTCGACGTAGAGTGTCGCCTTGTCGATAAAAACCTCATCCTGTGGTGTGATCGTTGGTTTGCTGATCTTTGGATCTACTTTGCCGTTGTCGACGATGCGTCCTTGTTTGAGCAACTGGTCGATGTGCAGTTTGAAGAGGTCCATGCTGAATGGCTTCTTGATATAGTCGTCGGCCCCGCATTCGCGGCTCTCGATTTCATTCTCATCGGCCAGTCTTGCGGTGAGCATCATCACGGGCAGATGATGTGTTCGGTCGTTTCCCTTAATTTGCCGGCACAGTTCGTTACCATCCATCTCTGGCATCATCACATCGGTGATCACCAGGTCGGGCATCTCATGATGGATGACCTCGAGTGCCAGCTTGCCGTTTACAGAGCAGAGAATCCGATAGGAGGCTTGCAGTTCTGTTTTGAGAAAGTTGAGAAAGTCGGGATTGTCGTCGACGAGTAGCAGTGTGGGCTGATGCTCATTAGTGTCAGATCGTTCACTGTCGGCAGTGTTACAAACAGCAAAAGAGTCTTGCGCCATGCCGGCGTTGCCCAGGGCCTGGACATATCCGTCTCCCTCCACTTGCAAATCTTTTGCCGGCAGCACGATGGTGAAGCGTGTGCCCCCTCCCTTGTTGTCCTCCACCTTGATGGTTCCGCCAAGCATTTTGGCATATTCCCATGACAGGTTGAGTCCGATGCCGCTGCCCATCTGTTCCTTGCCATCCTCTCCTTGATAGAAGCGCTCAAAGAGATGAGCCTTGTCCTGGTCGCTGATTCCCGGCCCGTTGTCCGCCACGCTGATGATCACCTGGCGATGGTCCTCAAGGCTGATGGTGACGTCGACGCGCCCACCTTGTGGCGTGAACTTATAGGCATTTGACAGCAGGTTGGTGACCATCCTGTCTACTTTACCTTTGTCAAACGCCAGTGTGAGTCGGGCCACGTCGGTATGGAACGTCAGCGTGATGGCTTTTTCTGACAGCGAGGCAAACGGTTCGCACAGCTCATGCACGAAAGTGATCAGGTCGCCCGTGCTGAGAGCAATCTTTTCTTTTCCTCGCATGATGCGTCTGAGGTCCAGCATTTTGTTGACCATCATCAGCAGTTGGTGTGCATTGCGGTTGATGAGGTGAAGCCTATGGAGCGTTGCCGTGTCGTAGTTTTGCTTCATCATGCTCTCTATGGGCGCAATGATGAGAGTCAGTGGAGTGCGCAGCTCGTGGCTGATATTGGTGAAGAAGACCATCTTGGCCTCTTCGATCTCTTTTTGCTTCTTGAGTTCCATTTTCTCCAACTCATTCGTTCTGCGTAGTCTCCACCTTCTGCGTCCGTTCCAAACAGCCAAGACTGCCAACGTCAGATAGATGAGCAGTGCCCATGGTTGCAGGTAAAATGGTTGTCGGATCACAATGCTCATCTGTTCAATCTGCTGTGAGGGCAGGCCGTTGGCATCGGTCAGTCTGACTTCCAAGGTGTATTTTCCTGGAGAGAGATTGGTCAGATGCACACAGGGATCATTGCCGGACGCGACAGACCACTGCTTTTCCTCACCACGAAGACGATAGAGTATCTGTGGCTGAGTCTGCTGTCCTGCGAGTGTCGTGGCCAGTTGTATGGTAAATGTGTTTTCGTCGTGGTTGAGTACCAGCTTGCGCAGGCTGTTGAGCGACTGCGTGAGGACTACGTGTCCATTGATCGAGTCACCCACGCCCACGACATGGTCAAAGAGCGTCAGGCCACTGAAGATCAGATGTGCTTTGCTTTGTTGCTGTCGGGCTTTCCAGGGCAGTACGATGTTGATGCCGTCGATGCCACCCACAAGTACGCGGCCGTCGCGCAGGCAGAGAATGGACCGTTTGTTGAACAATCGGTTTTGCAAGCCACCTGCATGACCGTAAGGTGTGACAAGGTACCGGCTGCCGTCTTTACTTTGTTGGACCGAGATGCGCATGAGGCCGTTACTCGTGCTGGCCCAGATGTTATGGTAGTGGTCCTCGGCGAGTGCACAGACCTCGGTATGGGAATTTTGGTTTTGCAGGTTCACCTCGTTGAGCTGTTGTCCGTTGGGCTCAAGGACGTTCAGTCCGGAAGTGTTGGCAATCCACAGTCGGGCATTGGTGTCGTAGAGTACTTGGTTGACAGACAGACTTGTGAGTTTGTTGCCTTTCGGGTCTCCAGACTGTCCGATGTTCTGAAATCTGTGCTTTCCCGGGCGGAGCAGCGAGATGCCCTGTGAGTGTCCGATGGCCAGGGTGCCGTCGGCAGCCACCGACAGACTGGAGAGGTAGTCAGAGGTGATGTTGCTGTTGCGGGTGTTGTAGGTGGTGAACTTACCGCTTTGGCAGTCCAGAATCTGTAGTCCGCCACCGAGCGTGGCGATGGCGATACTTCCATCATGCAGTTGTGCCAGCGCCCATACGCTGTTGATGGCAAGCTGGGAGTTGTGTTGCCGGTAGGTGGTCCATCTGCCGTCTTTGAGGTGGGCGAGTCCGCCCTGATAGGATCCGAACCATAGGCTGCCGTCCTTGTCGGTCAGGGCTGCGACGATGACCTCGGATGAGAGTCCGCTTTGTGCGGGAGAGATGTGCCGGAGGTCTTTCTTCAGATCATATCTCCAGATGCCGTTGTCGTTGGTGCCGAGCCAGATATAGCCGTCGCGTCCCTGTGTCATTGTGCAGATGTCGCCCAGGGGGATGAGTTCAAAGAGGCTATGCTGTGTGGCGCGCACGGCCATGCCCATGCGGTAGAAGCCGATCCACAGGGCGTCGTGATCGTCGACATAGAGGCATTGCAGCGTGTTGTCCGACAACGAGCGGGAGTCGGTAGGGAGGTTGAGCCAATGATTCAACTCCTTTCCCTTCTTGTCGAGCATGACCAGTCCGTTGTGGTCTGTGGCGAGCAGCACATGCCCCCCGTGGTCCAAGGCCACGTCGTTGACTGGTCTGTCGTAGACGAGTCTCCATGCGTGAGTACCGCGTTGGTAGCAGTAGGCTTTGTTTTCGGCCCAAGCCCATCGGTTGCCCTGCCGGTCGCAGATGGTGTGATAATGCTGGTTGGGTGTGGCGTCGTGGTTGGGAATGTAGTGGTCAGTCCATGCTATCGTGCCGCTATTGCGGTCGACCCACGCCATGGCGCCGCTGCTGTAGACCAGACATAATCCTTTCTCCTCGGCATGGATGGAGTTGATATTGTTGAGCTGTCGTGGGCTCACCTTCATCGCCGTTGCGTGGCACCGCTGAAAATCATAGTAGTAGAGCTTGTTAGGATTGATCGCCAAAATCCAGAGATTATGTTTTTCGTCAGTGTCCATCATCAGCAAATGCCCGCCGACATGGTGCTGATGCAACCATTGGTCAGTGTTTCTGTTGACTTGTTCTGTCTTAGGATTGAAGCGGCAGTGTCCTGCCGGCGTGTTGGCCCACAGTTGTCCCTCAGCATCCTCGTAGAGGTTGAGAATGTTGTTGTCGGGTAGCGTGCGGGCGTCTTTGGGGTTGGCGTAAAAGGTTCGTATGCGAAAGCCGTCATAGCGGTTGAGGCCTTGTGGCGTGCCTGCCCAAATGTATCCTTCGTGACTTTTAAGGATACAGTTGACCTTGTTGTCCGACAGTCCGTTGTTGTAGGTCAGTCGGAAAAAGTGTGGCACCTCGTCCTGCGCGCGGGCAGGGAGGCAGCCGGTCAGCAATAGCGTTAAAATCCATATAGTTTTCAGTCGTTGATAACAGTTCATGTTAAGGAGTCTTTGCGTCCGTAAAGTTACAAAAATAAATGGAATTGACAAAATCTATAACGATGAACGGGACGAAAAAGAAAGGTGGGAAAAGACTTGGGCATGAGCAAGACCTTTGCGCAAGCAAAGTCGTGCTATGTCAATTGTTGTATAAACTGACAATTTTCCGCCCTTGTGGCTGCGATTTTTAGGAGCAAGCAATACTTTGCCTTGATTTTCGCAATTTTAGGCGGTTTTCTGTAAATTATTGACGGATAGCCAATTACGTACGCTTCCTGTTTTTTAAGCAAGAAAAAAGGTACTTTGACGATGGAATTCTTATATAGAATTCGCGTCAAAGTACCTTTTTCTTGTTGTCATCTCAGTTGTTTCTACCGGTCATCTAAGTGTTTTGACCTCGAGAAACCAGTTAGATGACCGAGTCATCTCAGTGCTTTCTCACGTCCGCTCCATCTTGATGAGCCCTTTTCGCTTGTTTTTCCTGTTTTTCAGTCGGATGGTCTTTCTGGAAGGAGCAGTCGCGGTGATGAACTTTTGTAATTAATTATTGCGGATACACCATATTGGCGTCAGTCATCTTCATGAGCACCTCGTCGAGGAACTTGCGGGCTTCCCAGCGTGCCATCGGCAGGTCGTGGAGCAGGTAGTTGCCGCAGTCGCGCGGAGCAGCGCCGGGGATTTCGCCCTCGAAGTCGGCGATGAAGCGGAAGGTGCGCTGCATGAGCGGCACGATGTCCTTGGGCTCGAGGTCGCCACGAAGCAAGAGATAGTTACCCGTCAGGCAGCCCATCGGCCCCCAGTAGATCACGCGGTCCTTCCACTCCTCGTCGTTTCTGAGGAATGTGGCGGCGAGATGCTCGATGGTGTGCAGGGCACCGGCGTGGACAACCGGCTCGCGGTTGGGTTCTTTCATGCGTATGTCGAAGGTGGTGACCACCTCGTTGCCCACCTCGTCCTTGCGCGAGACATAGATGCCGCGCAGGAGCTTCTCGTGGTTGATGGTAAAGGATGGAATCTTATTCATGTTTTTGTATGTGTTTATACTTTTGTGTTATCACCGTTGTCAGCGAGTTTCTTGAGGAAGTCGCGCGTCATCTCGAAGCTGCCCTCAGCCATGCGGTTCCAGAAATCGAAGTACTGCGAGGCGTTGGTGTCCTTGAGCGGCACGTCGCTGATGATGCGGAACGAGATGAACGGCGTCTTATAGATGGAGCACGTCTGGGCGATGGCACAACTCTCCATGTCCACAGCCGTGGCATTGGGGAAGTGCTCCATGATGGCCTGCATCTTCTCGCGCCTGTCGACAAACCAGTCGCCGCTGACGGTGAGCCCCTTGACGACCTTGGCGCCCTCCGCCATCTTGATGCTCAAGGCGGTGTCTACAAGATCCTTGGGAGCCTTGAAGCGTGTGGGCATACCCATGACCTGACCATAGGCGACGTCGTTGCCGCAGTAGACATCGTGGTAGACACACTCCGAGGCGACGACCACGTCGAGCGGGTTGAGGGCAACGTCGGCACCGCCGGCGCAGCCCGTGGAGATGACCAGGTCGGGCGCGTAGTTGTCGATCATCTCCACGGCACCAATGGCAGCATTTACCTTTCCTATGCCACACTGCTGCATGATGATCTCGGTCTGACCAATATATCCCCGGATGAAATCCTTGTGATGATGACGCTCGGTCTGCGTCTCGTCGAGCAATGTCTTGAGTTGTGTGAACTCCTTGTCCATTGCGACAATGATGCCAATCTTTCTCACTTATCGATGATTTTTGTTATTCCTCTGTACTCGTAAACTCTTTTGCACGGACAGAAATGCGATGCAAAGTTACAAAAAAAAGGTATTATGTCGACTTTTAACGTCTGCTTTTTAACTATCAGCGAAAAAATATGTAACTTTGCCCATAGAATATAAACGTTTATAGAATATTATGTTATGGAAACATTGAAGAAATGGTTGCCGGACATCCTGGCCGTCATCCTCTTTGCCGTCATCGGCTTTGTCTACTTCATGCCTGCTGACATCGACGGCAGAGTCCTCTACCGCGAAGACTCCTCGGCAGGTCGCGGACTCGGTCAGGAGAGCAAACTCTATCTCGAAAAGACCGGCGAGCGCACCCGCTGGACCAATTCCGCCTTCAGCGGTATGCCCACCTATCAGGTCTCGCCGTCCTATACCTCGACCAACGTCCTGGGCAAGATGGAGAATGCCTACCACCTCTGGCTGCCTGAAAACGTGTGGTTTGTCTTTGCCTATCTCTTGGGCTTCTACATCCTGCTGCGCGCCTTCGACTTCAAGCAGTACCTTGCTGTGCTGGGCTCCATCCTGTGGGCTTTCTCCAGCTATTTCTTCATCATCATTGCCGCAGGCCATATCTGGAAGGTCATGGCGCTGGCCTATCTGCCGCCGATGATCGCCGGACTGGTGCTCAGCTACCGCGGCAAATATCTGTGGGGACTGATCGTAACGGCGATCTTCACCGCCTTTGAGATCAATGCCAATCACGTGCAGATGACCTACTACTATCTCTTCATCATCCTCTTCATGGTCATCGCCTGGCTCGTCATGGCCATCCGTGACAAGAAGTTGCCGCAGTTTGTCAAGGGCTCGGTGGTCTGTGCCGTCGGTGCCCTGCTCGGCGTGCTGATTAATATCTCCAATCTCTATCACACGTGGGAATACACCAAGGAGAGTATGCGTGGAAAGAGTGAACTGGTGAAGAAGAACTCCAGCAACCAGACCAACAGTGGCCTCGACCGCGACTATATCACGCAGTGGAGCTACGGCATAGGAGAGACATGGACGCTTCTCGTGCCCAACACCAAGGGTGGCGCCTCCGTGCCACTGTCGCAGAACGCCAAGGCCATGGAGAAAGCCGATCCTAACTTCATGCAGATCTATCAGCAGTTGGGACAGTACTGGGGCGACCAGCCTGGAACGAGTGGCCCGGTGTATGTCGGCGCCTTCGTGCTGATGCTCTTCATCCTTGGATTGTTCATCGTGAAGGGTCCGATGAAGTGGGCTTTGTTAGGTGCCACCATCCTGAGCATCCTGCTTTCGTGGGGCCGTAACTTCATGGGCTTCACCAATTTCTTCCTTGACTACATCCCGATGTACGCCAAGTTCCGTACGGTGGCTTCCATCCTCGTTATCGCCGAATTCACGATACCGTTGCTCGCCATGATGGCCTTGAAGAAGATCATCGACGAGCCGGAGATCCTCAAGACCAAGATTCGCTGGGTGTGGGTGAGCTTCGCGCTGACCGGCGGCATTGCCCTGCTCTTCTGGCTGATGCCTACGGTGTTCTTCCCCGACTATATCTCGGTTCAGGAAAACCAGGCCCTGGCACAGATCCCGGCCGAATATCTCGGTCCGCTGAAATCCAATCTGAGTGCTATTCGCGAGTATATCTTCAGCTCCGATGCCCTGCGCTCGTTTATCATCGTGGCGCTCGGCACGGCACTGCTCATGCTCTATAAGTATAAGAAGCTCAACGCCAAGATGCTCGTGGGCTGTGTGACGGTGCTCTGCCTCGTGGATATGTGGCAGGTCAACAAGCGCTATCTCAACGACGGCATGTTTGTTGAGGCCAGCGTGCGCAACAGCGACCAGCCGATGACAGCCACCGACCGGCAGATCCTCAAGGACAAGGGACTGGACTATCGTGTGCTGAATCTTGCGTCGAATACGTTCAACGAGAACGAGACCTCTTATTATCACAAGAGCATCGGCGGCTATCATCCTGCCAAGCTGCGCCGCTATCAGGAGATGATCGATGCCTATATCGCTCCCGAGATGCAGAAGATGATGCCTGCCATCTCGAAGGTCGGTGGTGACATGACCAAGGTCGACGGATCGAAAGAGTGGCCGGTGCTGAATATGCTCAATGCCAAATACTTCATCCTGCCCTTGCAGAGCGGACAGACGGTGCCCTTGCAGAATCCTTATGTTCAGGGCAACGCGTGGTTTGTGGACAAGGTCGACTATGTCGACAATGCCAACCAGGAGATCGACCGCGTGGGCAAGATCGACCTGCACCACGAGGCTGTCGCTGACAGGCAGTTCAGCGAGCAACTCGGCAAAGCCGTCAAGCAGGACGGCACCTCCATGGCGGTCATCAAAAGCTACGAACCCAACCACCTGACCTATGAGGTGAACTCCGACAAGGGCGGCGTGCTCGTGTTCTCCGAGATCTACTATCCCGAGTGGACGGCAACCGTCGACGGACAGAAGGCTGAGCTGGGACGCGTGAACTATATCCTGCGCGCCTTGAATGTGAAGCCCGGCAAGCATGAGGTCGTCCTTGACTTCCATCCCGCTTCCATCCGCACGACCGAGACACTGGCCTACTGCTCTTATGGCATCCTTGCCCTGCTGATTGCGGCAGGAGCCTTTATGGCGCGCCGCAAGAACAAGGAGAAGGAATAACGTATCTTACACCTTATTATATATATAGCATATTGATTAGATCATTATTTTTCGACATCGACGGCACCTTGGTGAGCTTTCGCACACATCGCATCCCACAAGCTACCGTCGATGCACTCACTGAGGCGAAGGCTCGTGGCGTGAAGATTTTCATCTCCACGGGCCGGCCTATACAGTTCATCACCAACCTCTCGCAGATCGAGCATCTCATCGACGGCTACATCACGACCAATGGCGCTTATTGCTTTGTGGGCGACGACACGGTAAGCCGTCATGCTATCGATCCTGCTGACGTGCAGAAAATCCTTGATGCCTGCGACCGTTTCAATCGGGCTGCCGTCGTTGTTGGACAGAAGACCATTGCCGTCTACAACCGTCAGCCTATCGTGGACAAGAGCTTCGGGGAAGGGCTGGGACTGACAAACATCGACTTCGACGAACTCAGCAACGTGCTCCAGCAGGTCATCCTGCAGGTGACGCCGTTTATCACTGACGAGGAAGAGGCTCAGCTCATGCCCACGATACCCCATTGTGTCGGCGGTCGCTGGACCAAGGAATTCGTTGACATCACTCAGGAAAACGCCGACAAGGGCAAAGGGCTCGTGGCCATGGCAGCCTATGAGCACTTCCGCATCGACGAGACGATGGCTTTTGGCGACGGTGGCAACGACATCCCCATCATCCGGCAGGCCGGTATCGGCGTGGCAATGGGCAATGCCACCGACAACGTCAAGGCTGTGGCTGACTACGTCACCACGGCTGTCGACGACGAGGGTGTGAAGAATGCCCTCATACATTTTGGTGTCATCAAAGGCTGAAAACAGCGCTTTAGGAATGTATATTCGTCGAAAATAACGTGAAAACGACGCTTCTTTAAGAAAAAAGCAGTAATTTTGCGAGTAATATCATTAGATTAGGACATACATGGAAAAACTTGTTATCAACTCCTTTGAGGAGTTTGCTTCTCACGAGGGACAACAATTAGGTATATCAGACTGGTTGCTGGTGGACCAGAACCGCATCAATCAGTTCGCCGACGCCACACTCGACCATCAGTGGATCCACGTCGATGTGGAGCGCGCCAAGCAGGAGAGCCCCTATAAGAGCACGATTGCTCATGGCTATCTGACCCTTTCGCTGCTGCCCCATCTGTGGGGACAGATCATCGAGGTCAACCATCTGAAGATGATGGTCAACTATGGTATGGACAAGATGCGCTTTGGCGTGCCTGTCATCACCGGCAGCCGCATCAGACTGAATGCCAAGCTCGACAAGATCGAAAACCTGCGCGGCATCTGCAAGGCTTATATCGGCTTCAAAATAGAAATTGAGGGCCAGCGCAAGCCTGCTCTGCAGGGTGAGGCTCAGTTCCTCTATTATTTTGAATAGATCATGGATCATTTACCTAAAGACCCGGCAATGCTCGTTTCGGCAGTGAACATGCTGTTGCGCGACGAAGAGTTTGACTCGCTGTCTGAGCTTTGCTATACTTTTAATTGTGAACCGGCCCATCTCAAGAGCTATCTCGCTGAGCACGGCTTCTCATGGAACGAGAGTCAGAAGCAGTTCAAAGAGAGCTGAATGATGTCTCGACAGGAGATGGACTGAAGATTTCAACAATTTCTTAATTCGAAATTACTATGTGTGGAATAGTAGGATACATTGGCCAGCGTCAGGCCTATGACATATTGATCGGTGGACTCCACCGCCTGGAATACCGTGGTTACGACTCTGCCGGTGTGGCACTGATCAATGGCGAAGACCAACTCAATGTTTATAAGGCCAAGGGTAAGGTCGCTGACCTGGAGACAGCTGCCGCCGGCAAGGACTGCTCGGGTACGGTGGGTATCGCACATACCCGATGGGCTACTCACGGAGAGCCTTCGGTACGCAACGCTCACCCGCACGTGTCAGACTCCGGCAACATCGTCATCGTGCACAATGGTATCATTGAGAACTACACCATCCTGCGCAAACAGCTGGCCGCGAAGGGCTTCACCTTCAAAAGTGACACAGATACCGAGGTGCTCGTGCAACTCATACAGTATGCTCAGGACAAGCACAAATGCTCACTGGCAGAAGCTGTGCGCCACGCGCTGAACAAATGCATCGGTGCTTACGCCATTGCCGTACTCGACCGACGCGACCCTAATACCCTCGTGGCAGCCCGCAAAGGCTCTCCGCTCGTCGTGGGTATCGGCAAAGACGACAGTGAGTTCTTTATTGCCTCAGATGCTACGCCAATCGCAGGCTACACTCAGAACGTTGTGTACCTCGATGATGAGCAGATCGCCGTGTGCCAGCCTGACAAGGAATTGAAGATCATCGATCTGAAAAACAAGAAGGTGGATGTTAGCGTCAAGCAGATCGACATGGATCTCGACATGCTCGACCGTGGCGGGTTCCCCCATTTCATGCTCAAGGAGATCTTTGACCAGCCGCGTTGTCTGCGTGACTGCATGAGCGGCCGCCTCTTCGACGACAAGGTCATCCTTTCAGCCGTGCGCAACAACCGCGCCCGTCTGCTCTCCGCTACGCGCTTCATCATCGTGGCCTGTGGTACGAGTTGGCACGCCGGTCTCATCGGCAAGCAGCTCATCGAACACTATTGCAAGATTCCCGTGGAGGTGGACTACGCCTCGGAGTTTCGTTATCGCGACCCCGTGATCCTGCCTACCGACGTGGTCATCGCCATCTCGCAGAGCGGTGAGACCGCTGACACGCTCGCTGCTATCAAGTTGGCCAAGGAGCGTGGCGCGTTTATCTTTGGTATTGTCAATGCCGTGGGCTCCAGCATCGCACGTGAGACCGACACAGGTATCTACATCCACGTAGGTCCCGAGATCGGTGTGGCCTCGACAAAAGCCTTCACCGGTCAGCTCACCTGTCTGACGCTGCTCGCCTTGGCACTCGCCAACGCAAAGGGTACCGTCGGTCATGATGAGTTCGTCAGCCTGACGAAAGAACTGGGGCAGATTCCTGACAAGATCGACAAGATGCTTAAGGAGAATGATTGCATCAAGCAGTTGGCCCGCACCTATACCTATGCTACCAACTTCCTATACCTCGGTCGCGGATGGAACTATCCCGTGGCCTTGGAGGGAGCGTTGAAGTTGAAGGAGATCAGCTATATCCATGCTGAGGGTTATCCCGCCGCAGAGATGAAGCATGGTCCTATCGCACTGGTGGACAATATGATGCCGGTGCTCTTTGTGGCTACACACCACGAGGGCTACGAAAAGGTTGTCTCCAACATGCAGGAGGTGAAGGCGCGTGGCGGCCGCATCATTGCTGTAGTCACTGAGGGCGATACCGAGGTGCAGAAGATCGCTGATGAGGTGATCAATGTCCCATCGACATTGGCACCATTGGCACCGCTGCTCACCGTGATCCCCTTGCAGTTGCTCGCTTACCACATTGCCGTGGAGAAGGGACTGAACGTCGACCAGCCGCGAAACCTCGCCAAGAGTGTGACCGTAGAGTAGGGGAGTGGCGCAGCTCTCTGTTGCCTCTCCTTATTTATATATAAGCAATATAGATTATGCAATATTTCATTGTCATCAACGACGTACAGCAGGGTCCGTTCAGCATTGACGAACTGCGTCAGCGCAATATCACTTCCGACACGCTCGTGTGGGCCGAGGGAATGCCGCAATGGGTACCGGCCTGGCAGGTCGAGGAACTGCGTCCGCTCTTCTATGCCGACGCTCAGACCTCTCAGACCGCTGCTCCTCAGCAGATTCCGACGCCTCCGCCATACGGAACACAAAATGGTGCTCAATCTGGCAATACACCGGACGATAACTATCAGGGAACCAATGCGGGCGATACCATGCAACCGCCTTATCAGCCGGAAAAGAGCAATCGCAAGAAGGTGCTCACCTATGTGGGTATCGCTGTAGCCATCTTGCTTCTGATCATGGCGATTACCAATCCCTCAAAGGATGAGCACCGTCAGGTCATCAAAGACCATATCACTGCCGGATTTAACCGCGGACTGAACGATGGCGACAACGGCGGGTTGGCCTCACTGGCCTCTTCTATGATCTCGGCATTAGCCGCTCCGGTCATCAACAGTGCCATCGACAACCTGCTGCAATACCACAACTATGTCTTCTGGTCCACGACCACGATCGACATTCCGGGCGCAGGCGAGCAGCGTACGTCCTTGGGTATCTTCGGTAAGGTGTTCACCTCTGACGAGGCTACCATCGCTGAGGCTGTGGCGAAAGCTACGGGTGGCAAGGACGACGAAGAGGACTCCACATCTACAACTATCTTCACCAGTGGTGACAACAACGGTGATGACAATGGTGGCGACGTCACTCAGGAGGTTACCGACACCCTCAAGTCGATGGGCAACAAGGTCGGTCGCACGGTCGTGCACCGTGTCAGCCGGGAGGTGAGCAAGGAGATCAAGAAGGAAATCAACCAAAACACAGATAGTACTACGGCATCGGGGCTCAGCAAGATTATCGATGCTGTAGAGAGTTTCCTCAAAGGGCTCTGATGCCCCACAGGCTTGATTCTCATAATTTTTTTTCTCACAGCTCTTTGCTTCCTCGATGTCTTTCAGCTGAAAGGGTTATGCATCCGTGTCGATCTGTGAAATCTGTGAGAAAGAACTCCGTGAGGACATTCACACAGATCTCACAGATCCCCACAGATCTTTTCTTCCGCAATGATAAATCTTCTTGATTCTTTTGTGTGAGTCTTGCAAAATCGTTAACTTTGCAATATCGGTTATTATTTTGCTACAAAAAGAGATTCTACTATGAAGAAAAGACCATTCCGATTCCTGTCTTTGGCTATTGCTGCCTTCTTCGCGATGTCGGCACAGGCTGAGGATCATCCGTTGTGGCTGCGGCATTGTGCCATCTCGCCCGACGGTACGCAGATTGCCTTCTGCTATAAAGGCGACATCTTCACAGTGCCTGCCGCAGGTGGACAGGCACGACAACTGACGTCTAACGCTGCCTATGACGGCAATCCCGTCTGGAGTCCCAACGGACAGCAGATTGCATTCATGTCCAACCGCGAAGGAAGTATGGACATCTATGTCATGAGTAAAGACGGAGGTACGCCCAAACGGCTGACGACGGACAGCGGCGACGAGACGCCGATCATTTGGCGCGACAACAGTCACGTGCTTTTCTCGGCTGCTCTGTGGACAGAGCCGAAGTCGATCATCTTCCCGTCACGACAATTCCCGCAGGTCTATGAAGTCGACGTCAACGGCTCACGACCGGTGAAGTTTTCCGACATCACGATGGAAGACATGAGTCTCAACGCCAAGGGACAGATTCTCTATCACGACAAGAAAGGCTATGAGGACACGTGGCGGAAACACCATACTTCTCCTATCACACGTGACATCTGGCTCGACGACAATGGCAAGTTCACGAAGCTGACGTCGTTCAAGGGCGAGGACCGCAACCCGGTGTGGAACAGCAAGGGCGATGGTTTTTGGTATTTGTCTGAGCAGGACGGTACGTTCAACGTCTATCAACGACCTTTGCAGGGCAACAGCGCGACGCAGCTGACCCATTTCAGTGGTAATCCGGTGCGCTTCCTCTCTGCTTCGAAGGGAGGAAAACTCTGCTTCTCACAGAATGGGGAACTCTATACGCTTGTACCCGGACAGCAGCCACAGAAGGTCAACGTCTCGATAGTTGCAGACTCTAACGACAAGGATGTGGTGCGCCGCACACTGACAGATGGCGCCACGGAGTTCTGTCTCTCACCCTCGGGCAAGGAGATTGCGTTTATCGATCACGGCGATGTCTTTGTCACCTCTACCGACTATAAGACGACGAAGCAGATTACCGATACGCCAGAGCAGGAGAGAAACCTCAGCTTCTCGCCTGACGGACGCTCACTCGTCTACGCTTCTGAGCGCAACGGTCTTTGGCAGGTATATATGACAAAGATCAAAGATGCCAAGGATAAACAGTTTACCTATGCCGGCGACTTGGTGGAGGAACAACTTGTGAAGAGCAACCGGACCTCGTTCATGCCGAAGTTCAGTCCTGACGGTAAGACGGTGGCGTTTGTCGAAGATCGTGGTACGCTGAAGTCTGTCGATGTAAAGAACCATGCTGTCAAGACGCTCATGGACGGCAAATATATCTTCTCATATTCTGATGGAGACATTGACTATCAGTGGAGCCCCGACTCGCGCTGGATCATCACCAACTATATTGGTAATGGTGGATGGAACAATGCCGATGTCGCCCTGGTGCCTGCCGACGGTTCGCAAAAGGTCGTGGACCTCACGGAAAGCGGATACAACGACGGCGCGGCACGCTGGGCTTTGGGTGGAAAGGCTATCGCCTTCGCCTCGGACCGTGCCGGTTACCGCAGTCATGGCAGTTGGGGTGCTGAGCAGGATGTCTATCTGATGTTTCTGGACCTCGATGCTTATGAGCGGTTCCAGATGACTAAGGAGGAGAAGGAACGCTTCGATGAAGCACAGAAGGAGAAGAAAAAGGAAGAAGACAAGGATAAGGATAAGAAGAAAAACAAAAAAGGCAAGAAGCCGCAGAAGAAAGATGAGAAGGATGTCAAGGCGAAGCCTTTGCGCTTTGACACGGAGAATTGTCGTGACCGCATCGTCCGTCTGACCGTCAACTCATCGGATCTTGGAGACTTTATCCTCTCGCCCGGTGGTGATACGCTCTACTATGAGGCTCGCTTTGAGGACGGCTATGACCTTTGGCGGCATGAGATGCGTGAGGGAAAGACCACGCTCGTGATGAAGAAAGTCAATGGCGGTGACCTGCAGGCCGACAGCACTTTCAAGAGCCTCTTTGCGATGAGCGAAGGAAGAATCAAGAAGATCGACCTGGCAAAAAGCGAGATCAAGGATGTAGTCTTTGAGGCACGCTTCAACGACAAGCCTTATCAGGAGCGCCGCTATCTCTTCGATCATATCTGGCAACAGGTGAAGGATAAGTTCTATGATCCGAAACTACATGGCGTCGACTGGCAAGGCTATCATGACAACTACGCCCGCTTCCTGCCGTATATCAACAACAATTTCGACTTCAGTGAGATGGCCTCGGAGATGCTCGGTGAGCTCAACGCCTCACATACGGGCTGCCGCTACTATCCCAATGGTGCGTCGTTGCAGACAGCTGAACTGGGTCTGCTCTATGACAGCCACTATCAGGGCGATGGACTGAAGGTAGCGGAGGTGATCAAGCGTGGGCCTTTTGCCGTAAGAAATACAGGTGTCACGCCCGGCTGCATCATCGAGAAGATAGACGGACAACGCATTCTCAGAGGCTCAGACTATACATCGTTGATGGACGGTCGTGCCGGAAAGAATCTGCGAGTGAGCGTTTATAATCCAAAGACGAACAAACACTTCGACGTTCAGGTGCGCCCGATCTCACGCAATGCGCAGCGTGAACTGCTCTATAAACGCTGGGTGGATCACAACCGTGAACTGGTCGACTCGCTGTCACATGGGCAGCTGGCTTACGTGCATGTCAAGGCAATGGACAGCGAGAGCTTCCGCACGGTATTCAGCGAACTGCTCAGTGACAAAAACCGCAACCGCAAGGCTGCCATCATCGACGAGCGCCACAATGGTGGAGGATGGCTCCACGACGATCTCTGCACGCTGCTCAGTGGGAAGGAATATCAGGAGTTCATCGCTCACGGCAAATACGTTGGACGTGATCCTTGGAACAAATGGGTGAAGCCTTCTTGCGTGATGATCTGCGAAGATGACTACAGCAATGGTCACGGCTTCCCGTTTGTGTATAAGACCCTGGGCATTGGTAAACTCGTTGGCACGCCGGTGGCCGGTACGATGACGGCTGTCTGGTGGGAGACGTTGATGGACCGTAGCCTTGTCTTCGGCATTCCACAGGTAGGCTGCCGGGATATGAACGGGCAATATGGTGAGAATCATCAGCTCGATCCTGATGTGGAAGTCTATAACACCCCTGAAGACTATCTCAACGGAGACGACGAACAGCTCAAGAAAGCTGTAGAGACAATGCTGAAATAACGGCTTTTATTCCTGCCAAAGCTTACTGGTAATCACGAATATAGTAGAGTTTCACTTTGCTATGTTCGTGATTTTTGTTCATCAGCTATTTGCCTTCTATTTGATTTACCGATGATTCTTGTTGAGCATGGGCTCGATTGCAGTTGAGTAAATCTGTGATTGTTATTAACCAGTTGTGTGCTTGGTATTAACAAGATCGTAACCATTCAATTTAGGCCGTCCTGTAATCAAACAAAAAATCCCGAGGTTATTCCCGGGATTTTTTGTATTGGTATGGCAGAAGTTGTATGATCTCATCTTCATCCATATTGTCTCTTA